>JAUUYV010000119.1 GCA_030590275.1 Porticoccaceae bacterium | reverse complement strand
CTGAGTAGTTACCGGCTGATCAGAAGCTTCGGTAGAGTCGGGGAGAGCTTCTTCCAGAGAAGGTTTCGATGTTTGTGCCTGGGTGGTTTTCTCCTCGGCGCCCTCACTTTCGGCTACGGGCTTGGGTGCCTTTGGGGCCGGTTGTATCACTACCTGGGGAGCGGGCGCGACTTTCTTCAAGTCAATATTTGGTGCAACAGGTGTGCTGTCTACCTTGGGTTCAGTGGTGTTGGAGGTTTCTTTTGAAATGGTGTCGGAGGTTTCTTTTGAAATGGTGTCGAGGCGTGTATTAGAATCGGGGCGTTCATTGGAAGAAGGTGCAGGCTGGTGTGGCTCTGTTAAAGGAGCGGTGCCATCTGGTTTAGCTACCGGTGCGGACTTGTCTGTTTTTGTTAGCGCGAGGTCAGCCTCGACCAGGGTGGTATCCGTAGCCATAAGCCGTGTCGGAGCCCCGAGTGTTAGCCACACTAACACGATAGCCGCCGCTATTTGTATTTGGGTTTGCCGTCGCTGATCTGTACCACTTTGAGCGGCAAATGGCGCGTTTGGCTTCATGCACTTGGTTCCATAATACGGTTGTTCTAAAGGTGTAACAGACACGAGCCCAGCTTATTCAGTCAATGGACTCGGTCATTACTATTATCGCTGATCACTGATGCCCACCAAACCAGGGACTTACCGAGTCGTGAACGAGTTAACAGTCTGAATGCGCGTCATTCGCGACTTATGTGTCAGGAGTTTTTTTGCTGGTTTTCAAGTATAAGCTACTTTATTCAATATATCTCTTAGATACTTGATTTAACAATAGTTCCCTGTTTAGTTTAGGCTTGTTGGTGCCAGTTTCTGAGTCAGGGCGAGTCGCCTGTCTATACTGCTGGGAATAGACTCTAGCGCTTCAATCTGGTGCAGGTTATGTAATAGACCATGCCTGTTGGCGAGCTGTACGCTAAGACCGGGACGGGCATTGAGTTCGAGCATGAGTGGGCCGAGCTGGTCATCGAGCACGATATCAACTCCCAGGTAGCCCAGTTTGACGATATCGGCACATCGAATAGCCAGACGCAAAATATCGTTCCAGTCAGGAAGCGTAATATCCTCGATGGTATTTCCCGTATCGGGGTGAACCGTGCACAGTTGGTTGAGAAATACGCCACCACAGCTGGTACCTGTGGCTAGATTGACGCCCATCCCCATAGCGCCCTGATGCAAATTGGCTTTACCGTCGGACACACGAGTAGGCAGGCGAACCATGGCGGCCACGGGCAGGCCACGAAACACAATAACCCGAATATCGGGAACTCCTCGGTAGCTGATATCTTTGAACAGAGGGTCAAACTTTACCCGGTACTCAATGAGGGCCTGGTCCGCCACTCCGCTCAAGCTGTACATTCCACTGAGAATATTGGATACATGGTGGCTTATCTGTTCCAGGGATAAAAGCTCGCCGTTGGATTTCCGAAAATTCTCACCGACGCGTCCATCGATCACCAGAATCCCGTTACCGCCACTGCCGTGAGCAGGCTTGATGACAAAATCTCTGCGACCCTCAAGTATGTGGGTAATATCCCGGGTTTGATGTTGCATCTCTATCACCCCGTAGAGCTCGGGTACCGCTATGTCATTTTCAAGTGCCAGATTTTTGGTGTGTAACTTGTCGTCTACCAGCGGATAGAGTTTGCGAGGATTGTGACGCATGATGAAATCAGCATTGCGCTGGTTGATACCCATTACGCCAAGGCGGCGAAGGTAGCCGGGAAGTGCTAGCAGGCTCATGGGGCTTGCTCGGCTTTCATGCTTCTGAATCGGCGAAGTTCGGAAAGTCGATAGCCGGTGTAACGTCCCATCCATAAACTGATGCCAAGCGCTACCAGAAGAAACTCCGGAAATACAAACATGATGTAGATTAATTGTTGATTGGTCATCACCAGGTAGCCCAGGCTGGCTACTAATAAGCTTCCGAGGCCGTGCCAAATGGCAGTGCGCGCACCGTTTTCCTCCCAGGTAATGGACATGCGTTCAATCGTCATGGCGAGAATAACCATAGGAAAGAGTGCAACGGATAAGGTGCGTTCGGCGCCAAACTTGTTGGTCACCAGACTGATCAGTAACATCAGGAGTACGACAATAATTAATATGGCTGTTAATCGAGGAACCAGTAATAACATGAGACGTTCCAGGTAAAACCGGATCATCAGGCCAATTGAAACGATCAGTGTAAACAGCATTATCCCCCACATTAACTGGGTTTCTCGAAATGCCAGCGCAATCAGGATTGGCATAAAGGTGCCAAAAGTTTGAATGCCGACAAAGGTGCGCATGAAGACTACCAGGAGCGCGCCTAGTGGAACCATGAGCAGCAGACGGTAAACATTTTGGCTTTGTACGGGCAGGGCGAGCAGGGAAAAATCGACGAGTAATGAATTCAACTGCTGGCCGCGTTGGCGCGCGACGTCAATGACTTCCCGGTAGGTTTTGGTTACGGAAAAAGTGATTTCAGCGTCCTGCCCTCCATTTAGCGCATAAAGCGGCTTGTCGCCAACGAACCAGACCAGGAAATTAGCCGGCAAGCCTGATTCTGCTGTGTTGGGGTTGAAGGTTAGCCATTCACTGCCGTTGTGAACCAGCAGCATATGCTGCAGGTTGACATCGTTGGCGGGAGTGGTTAGGGGGGTAACCCCAAGCACCCGGGCGGGAACGCGGACACCTTTCAGTATGTTAATGATTTCCTCTACCCATTGCCTGGAGTTGTGAGCGCGGTTTCGGATCAACTTAATATTGTGGTTAGGCTGGGGGGCATTGAGTTGCTGAAGCAACTCTCTAGTATAGGTAAAAACATCTGCCGACTCCTTACGTACATCATCGATGATCCCTTTTATAGCGGATGCGTAGGGTTCGGTGTAAGCGGGTGCCTGGGGGAAGTCCGGTAAGGTATTCCACTCACTGTCTCGATCAGAGCCAGCGATGGAGATGCGGTAGTAAATTGTTTGCTCTCCCCTCGCTCGCCGTACCACCCATTGGGCCTTGCGATTATCGTTGGCTCGCTCTGTTGCTAAACCGAAGCGATTGGAGATGAAGTTTTCATCGAGCTTGATGAAGCCGGGTATGGTGCCGGGTAGATAAAAATCCAGAATCGCCGGGCCTCCGGTGCCTTTGAAGTCGAGTTGCGCCTGTACGGTCCAGACTTCGGTATTTTGCTTTGGGCTCAGTGGCAGGTTTAAGGTGGATGACTTGTAGGCATAGATGCCGAACCCTAGCCCAATAAGCAGTATGGCCCAGAAAGTTACGGCGAGATTACGCATCTGTCTATTCGCTTCCAGTAGGTTGGTGTGGCTTAGCCACAGTGAGCCAGAGTGAGGAAGGTTGCTTGCGAATCAATCACTGCTACGCCTTCTAGAAACCGACGGCCCAGCAAAACCGGGTAGAGAAACTCCGAGCGATTTGCGAGCGAGAACAAGGTGGTATGTGTGCGACCGTCAAAACACATCTCTAGTTCGACGATGGAGCGCCGATCGTGATCACCATCGCGATTTTTTATTTTTACACGATGCTGGCGGGGTTTTTCCATAGTGATGTGGTGGGTTTTTTCGTTGATGTCTGTTAGCACCAGGGTGAATTTCACCCAGTACTTATTATCGCGTTTGAAGACTTTAATGTCTTCGGCGTGAATTGAGGAAGTTTCTGCTCCGGTATCCAGCTTGGCCTTAACGGTTATTTCTGGATCGGTTTTACTTGTGCCAGTGGACTGCCCGGGAGTGGATAGTGAGATCTTTTCTACCCAGCCAGCAATGACCTTACCGGGAGATGTACTGTCTGCCAGAGCAGTGTGTGCTGATAGTGCCACGGCAAATAATAATGTGGTGTTCAATAGCAGGCTTATTCGATATCGAACCCGTGTATTTAGCGGGGTAACTTTTAGGAAGTGTTCTAGTTTTTGCAAGATCACGGGAGTTTATTCCTTAGATACTGGTCCTTAGGTACTGGTCCTTAGGCGCTGGATTGTTGGGTTATATCGTGCTTTGTTAGTGTTGGTGACCGCATCCATCTGGACTAGCGCTATCGCCGTCAACATGGGGGTGGCCCTGTAGTAGCTCTTCTTCGTTTGCCTCTCGTACAGAATCGACGGTGACTTCAAAGTGCAGGGTTTTACCGGCCATTGGGTGGTTGGCATCGAGGGTTGCCTGGCCATCGGCGATATGGGTGACCACCACCCGCAATGGTCCCTGTGGTGTATTACCTGAAAAGCTCATGTCGACTTCGATGGTTTGATCTTCCTGGAAAACATCCAGTGGTACGGTTTGTATCAGCTCGGGGGCGTGCTCACCATAGCCTTGTTCGGGTGGGATAGTGGCAGTAAAACTATCATTGGTTGTTTTACCAAAGAGCTCTTTTTCCAGACCCGGGATAATGTTACCTGCTCCGTGCAGGTAAACCATTGGCTTGCCATCGGTGCTGGCATCGAGAATGGAGCCCTCGTCGTCTCTGAGTATGTAGTGAATGGCAACCACTGATTTCAATTGTATGGCCATTGTGAACTCCGCTGTTTCGCCTGGCGCTCATTATGGTCAAGCCTTAGCCCATGGACAAGTAAAACCCCTCCTGCTACCAAGGAAGGGATTTGAAGGAGCGATTAGCGAATAATTTTAATCCACTGCCCAGTTTTTGGTTCCCCCGAAGGGTAGGCGTTGTTGATCAGTCGAAGTTCGTCTTCACCATGGTCACCGAGCTTCAATTGGTGGGCGAGTTTGCCATAGGTGGCGCCTGGTTTTGCCTTCACATAATGGATGGTTTTGGTAGTTTGGGCTCGGCGGGCAGAGTAGGGGCGAAAGCTGTGAATAATGGCGAGGAAATCCTTATCCCACTGAGCCAGATTATGGCCAGGTGAGGAAGCCGTAAACACATAGGCACCTCGTCCGTAGTAAATTACTGCGATGCGTTGTTCGTCGCCCCCGGTAAGGCTTGCACTGGCAATACCGGTGTGACCCTTTAGACGAGCTTGCGAAAGTGGTTCTGCTTTTTTTAGACGGGGAATACCGAGTCTGGTGTCGATAAATTTTTCTGGAGATTCCGTAGTGCGGGCTTTGCGCTCCAGGGTGATGATGGCCTGTCCTTTTGCTGTGTCGGCAGTGGATGTTTTTGCACTTAATTGACTTTTGTTTGCCTCAAACTCCCACCCTTTGGGGAAATCCACCTGATAGCGGTACTGGGGGTGACGGAAACGGTTGAGTATTGTGTTTTGGGCATTAAAATTTATGCCCCAGGGTAACTGATTAGTGGCGATACGAAATTGCGCGATATTGTCGATACCGCCAGGCTCTGTTTCCTTACCGCCAGCGCTTTGAATGACTTGTCGCAGGCGCTGATCGTTGCGGGGGTGACTTGAAAATAGTCCGTGGTAGGTTTGGGTTTCTTTTCCTGACTCTCGCGCTTTCTTTTTACTGAAACGCTCCTGATCTTTCAGCAGAGCGATCATTTCTATCATGGCCTGCGGATTGTAGCCACTTTTTTGCATGGTTTGTGCTCCAAAACGATCAGCTTCCAGCTCCATATCGCGACCGTATCCCGTTACTGTGGCGGCACCCCACATAGCGCTGGCTCGTCCTACTTCAGTACTTTGAGTCAGAATGGTTGCCAGGCCTGTTACGATGTTGGAGCCGAGTTGCGCTCGCTGTTGGCGAGAGGCGTGGTCTTCAGTGACGTGGGCGATTTCGTGAGCTAGCACTGCGGCCAGTTGAGCTTCTGAGTTCATAAAGGTGAGTAGTCCCCGATTGACATAAATATATCCGCCGGGGGTGGCAAAGGCATTAATATCCGGGCTGTCGATAATAGTAAATGTATAGCTTTGTTCGGGATCATCGGAATTCGCCACCAACTTTTGGCCAACATCGTTGACGTATTTGTTGATTCGAGTTTCCAGATAGATGGGCATGCTCGCGGTGATTTGCTGGTACATTTCAAGGCCGATTTTAGCGGCTTTTTTTTCCGACATGGCGATACTTTGTATCGGTAGTATCAATGCGTACAGACTGATCAGGCCCAGCAGGAAAAATCTGGATCTGGGGTTTTTCCCTTGTGCAAAATTCTCGTTCATGAATGGATCAGAGCTTCACTTAAGTATTCAGTATTGAATCAGTCGGTAAAAAAGGAGCGTAATTGTTGGCCTATGCCTTCGCAGGCTTCATCCTGTACCTGGGCGATGATGG
>JAUUYV010000220.1 GCA_030590275.1 Porticoccaceae bacterium | reverse complement strand
TCGGAACCGTCGAGCAGGCAGCTCGCACCTTCTTCTTTGGCTTTAGCAATGGCCGCAGTGATTTTCTCTTTTGCCGCTTTGTTGGTTTGCGGGCCGTAGGCGGCATCTTTGTCGGACCAGACCCCGGGTCTAATTTTCTCTGCGGCGGCGGCGATATCGGGTGCCCACTCGGCGGCGTCCCCCACCAAAATCACATTGGGGATGGCCATACATCGTTGCCCGGCCGCACCAAAGGCGGAGCCAATAATATTGTTCACCACCTGACTTTTATTGGCGTCAGGCATCACTACCATGTGGTTGTTGGCACCGGTCATGCATTGCATGCGCTTGAGGTTTGCGGTGCCTTTTTGGTAAATATGCTTACCAACGGGTACCGAACCTACAAAAGAACCGGCACAGATATCGGGATGTTCCAGCAGGTAGTCGACCTGATGAGCACCGCCATGAATGACTTGCATAACGCCCTTTGGTGCTCCAGCCTCCTCAAATAATTCCACCAGGCGGGTCGGGGTCAGCGGGTCGCGCTCCGAAGGCTTGAGAATAAAGGTGTTACCGCAGGCGATTGAGAGTGGAAACATCCACAGGGGGATCATCGCCGGGAAGTTAAAAGGCGTAATGCCCATGCACACACCGATAGGCTGAATAAAGGAGTAGGTGTCGATATTGCCG
Organism: Porticoccaceae bacterium; assembly: GCA_030590275.1. Next base: position 3,669 of record JAUUYV010000220.1, on the reverse strand, counting down.
GCAACGTTTTCGACGGTTTCGCCCATCATTAACGTAGCAACGTTGGCAGCGTGTTCGACCACTTCGATGCCGCGCCAGACATCACCCTTAGCGTCTTCAAAGGTTTTACCCAGCTCCTGGCTGATAATCTCTGCTAGCTCATCGTGATGCTTTTTTAGCAGGTGCTGATAATTGAGCATAATCCGCGCCCGTTGTGGCACAGGCACTTCTTTCCAGGTTTGGAAAGTGGCTTTTGCCGAGGCGATGGCCCGCTCCATTTCTTCATCGGTAGCGGCGGGTACTTCAGTTAATACTTCCTGAGTGGCCGGGTTGATCACCTGGGTGCGTTGAGTACTGGTGCTCTCGACCCACTCGCCGCCAATGAACAGGGGTACGGTTTTTGGGAATGCCATGGTTAAACTCTCCAAATTATAGGGTCTGGCGAATTTCAGGCCGGGATAAATTAGCACCGCTGGCCGAAACAAGATCCCCGAGACACTCTGCGTATACAGAAAGGCCGGTGATTGTACTGAATACGTCGTCATCCTCAAAGGCGGACAAGCACACTGCGCCGGGGTGAACGAGTATACTGAACCGACTTTAGCTGCCGTCATTCAATGGAGCAGAACATTGGATCAACTCCCAGAACGTCCCGGCCGGGCGAACGCAGGCGATGATAGCCCGTACGTTGTCAAAACAAACAGTATTTTTGACGAGCTATTAACTGTAAAAGCGGTCTACGTGCTCTATCTTGTAGGATTGTTGACCGGTGGGGTGACCAGCCTGATTGGTGTCGTTATCGCCTATGTTCAGCGGGCTAACGTGGCAGATACTTCGGAGTGGGAGTTTAGCCACTATCAATATCAGATACGTACCTTCTGGATTGGGTTTCTCTACATGGCAGTAGGGATGATTTTAATGGTCGTGCTGATTGGCTACCTGGTGTGGCTATTTTGGCTGGTGTGGATGGTGGTGCGTTGCGTACAGGGTTTACAGCTTTCGGCGGAACAAAAACCGATTCCTAATCCAGAGGGATGGTGGTTTAACTAGAGTCTGGGCCAGATTCATTTCCAGAAACGCTACATCCTTTCTTCCAGCTCGTAACATGAGAGCCGACAGTTTTTGAAAATACTCGACACTTTTTTGGGGGAGCAATACCCATGGATCTTGAATTAAACGGCAAAGTCGCCCTGGTCTCCGGGAGTTACCGAGGCACCGGGCAAATCATCGCGGAGCGCCTGGCCGAGGAGGGGGCGATCGTCATCGCACACGGGTTTGAAGCGGGAAGTGCCGATCACGTGGTTGAGGGGTCCAGGGTGGAATATGCGGTTTGGGGCGACCTGACCAGCGAGCCAGGCTGTAAACAAGTCGCCGAACAGGCGCTTGCAGCAGCTGGACAGATTGATATTCTGATCAATAACTACGGTACGGCAGAAGAAAAACACTGGTCGGAAGCAGATACCGACGATTGGCTCGATATGTATCAAAAAAATGTGTTGTCTGCAGCGCGGCTGATACGCCTGCTCTCACCACAAATGAGAACCCTGGGTTGGGGTCGAATTATTCAGCTTGGGACTATTGGTTCCACCCAGCCTAATGAGTTGCGCCCCGCCTACTATGCGTCCAAGGGTGCTCTTGCCAATATAGCTGTCGGCCTTGCTAAGGAATTAGCGGACACGGGTATTACCGTAAATACCATTTCGCCCGGATACATACGAACCCCCGAAGTAGAAGCCGCATTTCGAGCCAAGGCAAAAAGAGAGGGCTGGGAGGACGACTGGAAAACCATAGAAAAACGAATTGTTGCCAGGCGCTTTCCTAATCCGGTTGGCCGCATTGCCACGCGAGAGGAAGTTGCCGATTTAGTGTGTTTTATTGCCAGTGCCCGCGCAGCGTTTATCAACGGGCAGAACATTAGGATTGATGGCGGCGCGATCGATATTGTTCATTAGAAATAGTTCTGCCGAGAGCTTGATACCCATCAATACGCTGGTAAACGAAAAGTTATAAGTTTATTCTTAGGTGGACGGGCAGTTCTGGATCCATTAAATATCTATAAGGAAAAATATCATGGGCAAGTCAGTTAAACCATCTAATCGTCGTAATTTCATCCTACGCACAACCCAGTTGGCGGTGGGCGGATTGTTAGCAAGTCAGGTAATCGCATCTAATGCCAGTGAAACAGGTTTTGTAATGGATGCAAGCAAGCCGAGTGTCTGTGGCACCTGCCAGTTCTGGGGTGGTCAGCGGCTAATTTCGGAAGATGGGAAGTCGGTCGAAATTACCAGTTTGGGATGGTGTAATAATCCTAAAAGTCCCAACTATCGAAAGACCACCAGCCCCGAAACCGGGCCTATGAACGTATGGGAAAAGTGGTCTGTTTTAGGCGACTGATCATCTTTTCTTGAGCCAAACCCCGAGATTTTTTAATCAAGGGGTTTTTTCTGGCTCGATCCTTTTTCTGTTTCCCTCCTTTGAGTCAGGCTGTTACGTTCCTCAATTCTTGCCTTTTTTAAAACGCATTTTAGCGGTCTGTTTTTCGTTACAATGCTGTTTTTAACGCATTTACACTAGAGACACTCATGGCCCAATACGTCTACACCATGAACCGGGTGGGCAAGATCGTTCCGCCCAAACGTGAAATCCTCAAAGATATTTCCCTGTCCTTTTTTCCGGGAGCCAAAATTGGCGTTTTGGGTTTAAACGGCTCGGGAAAATCTACTTTGCTGCGAATTATGGCTGGCATCGACACCGATATTCTTGGCGAAGCCCGCCCCATGCCAGACCTTAATATAGGATATCTGGCTCAGGAGCCGGAGCTGGATCCCGATAAGGATGTGCGCGGTAATGTGGAAGATGGTGTGCGCGAAGCGCTTGATGCGCTTAAAGAATTGGACGGTGTATTTGCAGCCTATGGCGAAGCCGATGCCGACTTTGATGCCCTCGCCAAACGGCAGGGCGAACTGGAAGGCATTATTCAGAGCTGGGATGCCCATAACCTGAACCACACCCTCGATGTGGCTGCGGATGCACTCAGACTGCCACCCTGGGATGCGGACGTGACCACGCTTTCCGGGGGTGAACGTCGCCGGGTTGCTCTGTGTCGCTTATTACTATCACGCCCCGATATGCTGTTACTGGATGAACCGACCAACCACCTCGACGCGGAGTCGGTATTCTGGTTGGAGCAGTTTCTCGATAATTTTGGTGGGACAGTCGTTGCGGTCACCCACGACCGCTATTTTCTCGACAACGTTGCCGGTTGGATTCTGGAACTGGATCGCGGCCACGGTATCCCTTACGAAGGCAATTACACCACGTGGCTGGAAACCAAGGAGCAACGACTTGAGCAGGAACAAAAATCCGAAGTAGCACATAAAAAAGCACTGAAGGAAGAGTTGGAGTGGGTTCGCAAAAACCCAAAAGCCAGGCAGGCTAAGAACAAAGCGCGGCTGCAACGCTACGATGAACTCAGCAGCCAGGAATTTCAAACTCGTAACGAAACCAATGAAATTTACATTCCGCCTGGCCCGCGTCTGGGAGACAAGGTGATTGAACTGGAACATGTCAGCAAAGGCTTTGGCGAGCAGCTGCTGATCGACGATTTGAGCTTAAGTATTCCCAGGGGAGCGGTGGTAGGCATAGTAGGAGGCAATGGTGCCGGCAAATCTACCCTGTTCCGGATGATCG
>JAUUYV010000277.1 GCA_030590275.1 Porticoccaceae bacterium | reverse complement strand
GGGAGAAAACTGGCACGAGACGGTCAGTTATTGTCTGAATCAAGGTTGGTATGGTCTGGAGAACCTCGCGTTAATTCCTGGGACCCTTGGTGCGGCTCCAATTCAGAATATCGGTGCCTACGGGGTGGAGCTGGAAAGTCGCTTCGTCGAGTTAGAAGCGCTCGCCACGGATAGTGGGGAGTTGGAGACCTTCCAACATGCTGACTGTGAATTTGTTTATCGTGACAGCATTTTCAAAGGTCGTTTTAAAGATCGCTATGTCATTACTTCGGTAACCCTGGAGTTAAGCAAAACATTCAGGCCAGTACTTGAATACCCAGCGCTGAAAGCTGCATTGAATCGAGAATTGAAGATCGAAATAAAACCTGAAACGACCCAGGTGACGGCACAGCAGGTAGCCGATATGGTGTGTCGAATTCGAAGCGAAAAACTGCCCGACCCCGCAGTCACGCCTAATGTAGGCAGTTTTTTTAAAAACCCGATTGTCTCGTCGGGGCAGGCGGAAAGTCTATTCCAGCAATTTCCAGGTCTGGTATTTTATCCCCAGAGCGATGGGCGAGTTAAATTGGCTGCAGCCTGGTTGATTGATCATGCCGGTTGGAAAGGTCTGGAGAAGAACGGTGTTGCAGTGCATCGTGACCAGGCTCTAGTGTTGGTATGCAAAAACAAAGATCTTGATGGCCTGGGCGCCACACTATTAGATTTTGCTGCAGATATTCAAAGCGATATTAAAAATAAATTCGGTGTCAGCCTGGATATTGAACCGATCATTCTCGGAACGACTTAGATTTAACAGCCTGTTAAGAGTTTGCGTGATGATTAATCTATCGTTATTTGATCAAAGCGATGCTTCGTCCCGGTATGGTAGAGACTTGTGTGTCGAGAACATAATGCTTCCTGATGGGGAACTTACTTATACCCAGAGTTTTCTGGGAAGTGGCGACGCACATCGTTATCTCGACCAACTAATTTCTGAAACGCCATGGCAACAGAGTCGCCTGTTGATAGCGGGCCGAGAGCGTCTGATTCCCAGGTTAAATGCCTGGTACGGTGATGAGGGTGCGCATTATGGCTATTCTGGTATGCGGCTGGTATTAAATCCCTGGACACCTTTACTCAAGACGCTAAAACTGCAGGTAGAGAGTGCACTTGGACTCCCGTTTAACAGCGCCTTACTTAATTATTATCGTTCGGGCGAAGACAGCGTCGATTGGCACAGCGATGACGAACGTGAGTTGGGGCATAAACCGGTGATAGCGGCCTTAAGTCTGGGGGGCGAGAGGCGTTTTGACCTTCGCCATAAGACCCAGAAAAAATTGCGTTATAAGCTGGATCTGGAGCACGGTTCATTGCTAGTTATGGCCGGCGCCTTGCAGCACTGCTGGGTTCATCGCGTAGCTAAATGTAATACGATCAGTGAGCCCCGCGTGAATATTACTTTTCGGCGTATCGCCATTTAATTTCAGAGAGGCACTAAAAACCTGAGAGTGAGAAGTACCACACTCGAATCCCGAAATTGTCGGCTTAAATCAATAGTTTCAGGTGGTTATAAGCGGCTCGCAATGCTAGTCTTCTGTTAGACACTAAGAGTGATAATAAATGGGTCTGTATAAAGCATCGAACTTGCTGATTGAACGATTGGTTTGTGAACGCGTGATGACTAGAAACGAGAACAGCGGACAGGAAACATTGTCATGCTGAAGGCTCTGGTAATTGATGACCACGATGTGGTGCGTTTGGGCATCAGTAGTCTGGTTGAGTCTGTACCGGGTGTAGAGATAGTCGGCCAGGGTTGTAGCGGTGAACAGGCGCTTAAGCTGGCTCGGGAATTGCAGCCCGATATCGTGTTTATGGATATTCGTATGCCGGGCATTGGCGGTCTGGAGGCTACTAAGCGCCTGTTGGCCTCGAATCCAAAGGTAAAGGTTATTGTTATCAGTGTGTTTACCGATGAGATTTATCCTACCCAGTTACTTAAGGCAGGGGCGGCGGGTTACATTACAAAAAGTGCCGACCGCCAGGAAATTCAGGATGCTTTGCAAACGGTCATAGAAGACAAGGTCTATATCAGTCCAGCCATCGCCCAGCAACTTGTACTGAAGAGCCTGGATTCTGATCAGGAGGGTTCACCTCTGGCGAGCCTGTCCCAGCGGGAATTGCAGATTGCACAAATGATTACCAGTGGTCACCGGGCCAACGAAGTAGCGGCGGTGCTAAATATCAGTCCTAAAACCATCAATACCTATAAATACCGTATTTATGACAAGCTGGATGTTACCAATGATGTTCAGTTAACTCTGGCCGCGGTCAAATACGGTTTAGTCGATCCCGGCGAAGTGATTTAGCAGGGTACTCCTGCTAACCAGGCTAATATCTCGATTGTTCTCTCCAGGCTGTGCAGGCAGCTATCTGAAAATCCCTGTAGGGTCGGTACAATAGCGTCAGGGCTTTCTTTAAATAGCATCAGGGCTTTCTTTCAATAGCGCCAGGCAATAGCGCCAGGGCTGTATTTTCGACCCGGGTGTTGGTTTTCCCTGTTCTGACCACTTATGAGTGAAATTGCAGTTTCAACGCAGAGGGTAGGTGCTGGGCGAATGGTGTTTGACGCCAAAGTGTTTTTGAAAAACCTGACGGATCGCCCTGGCGTTTATCAGATGCAGGACGCCGAGGGCAAAGTCCTGTACGTAGGTAAAGCTAAAAACCTACGTAAACGGGTGAGCAGCTATTTTCGTGCCTCAGGCCTCGCTCCAAAGACGGCCGCTCTGGTTAAGAAGATCTGCAATATCGATGTCACCGTTACTGAAACCGAGCTCGAGGCGTTGATTCTTGAGCAAAACCTGATCAAACAATTGCGTCCCCCGTTTAACATCTTATTTCGGGACGATAAATCCTATCCCTATGTTCTTCTGTCTGATCGCAATGAGTTTCCGCGCCTGTCTTTTTATCGCGGAACCAAGCGTGCAAAAGGCTCTTATTTTGGCCCTTTCCCCGGTGTACTTGCGGTGCGTGAAAGCATGAATTTTTTAAAACGCACCTTTCGTGTGCGTCAATGTGAAGACAGTGTGTTTAAAAACCGCTCCCGACCCTGCCTGCAATATCAAATAAAGCGCTGCACAGCACCTTGTGTCGGGCTGATTTCTGCCGAAGATTATCAGCGCGACGTGCGCCATACCCGCATGTTTCTCGAGGGCAAAAGCCCACGTTTGATGAACGAGTTACAGCGCGATATGGATAGGGCCAGTGAGGCACTGGATTTTGAACAGGCGGCAATGTTTCGTGATCAAATTGCTGCACTGCGTCAAATCCAGGCAGAGCAGGTTATCGAGTCTGGTAACGCTAATATCGACGTGATGAATGTGGCCATAGAAGGGGATAAAGCCTGTGTTCACGTCCTGTATATTCGACACGGTCGCATGCTAGGTAGCCGTAGTTTTTACCCGAACATTCCCATCGACGCCGATCAGCCAGCTGTGCTCTCTGAGTTTATTGCCCACAGCTACCTTAAGGGGGCTGGTACCGATATACCCAGGGAGGTGCTGACTTCCGCGCAGCTGCACG
>JAUUYV010000230.1 GCA_030590275.1 Porticoccaceae bacterium | reverse complement strand
GCCGCCATTATGACTAACCTGGAACCCGGTGACGTCTTATTTATCGATGAAATTCACCGTTTGAGTCCGGTGGTGGAAGAAATCCTGTACCCAGCCATGGAAGATTATCAACTCGATATTATGATTGGTGAGGGTCCGGCGGCGCGTTCCATCAAGCTCGATTTGCCGCCCTTTACACTGGTTGGCGCAACTACCCGCGCTGGTTTGCTAACTTCGCCCTTACGAGATCGTTTTGGCATTGTGCAACGCCTGGAGTTTTACAGTGTTGATGAGCTAGCCACTATTGTGGATCGATCTGCCAGGATGCTTGAGGTGATACTGGATGAAGGCGGGGCGACAGAAATAGCGCGGCGTTCTCGCGGTACTCCGCGCATCGCGAATCGTCTGCTGCGCCGCGTTCGCGACTATGCAGAAGTCAAAGCCGATGGTCAGATTAGTACCGAGGTCGCTGACAAAGCCCTTAATATGCTCAACGTCGATCGCTTTGGCTTCGATCATATGGATCGCCGTTTGCTGCTTAGTATTATTGAAAAGTTTGATGGCGGGCCGGTAGGCGTTGAGAGCCTTGCTGCCGCCCTGAGTGAGGAGAAAGATACCATCGAAGATGTGATAGAGCCGTATCTGATCCAGCAGGGCTATTTGATGCGTTCGCCACGGGGCCGAATGGTGACTCGTCAGGCTTACGAGCACTTTGGCTTGCAGGCGACCAAAAACCTTGCCGAACAAGAGGATTTGTTGAAGCGATGATTGGGTGGTACAGGAGACGCTCGTAATGTCGGGCCAGGGATTTCAGTTACCGATTCGAGTATACATAGAAGATACCGATGCCCAGGGTATTGTGTACTACGTCAATTATCTCAAATACATGGAACGTGCTCGCTCCGAATGGTTGCGCAGCCATGGTTTCGAGAACCCTGCATTTTTAGGGGAAAATCTGATTCTGGTGGTGCACTCGCTGTCCATCAATTATCGCAAACCAGCATTTCTTTTTGATGATCTTTGCGCTACCGCTACAGGGGCGGAGCATGGTTATGCCTATTTTTTGGTAGAACAGACAGTGCGCCGGGGCGACGAACTGTTGTGCACTTGTGATGTCAAAGTTGCCTGTGCCGATCGACGCACGATGAAGCCGGTGGCGATCCCAGCTGAGTTAATTGATAAAGTGTATAACTAAAGTGGGTTAATAATCGTTGTTTTTTATGCACTTAGTCAGCTATGTTGGTTGCTCAGTGTAGATAAAAGAATAAGTTTTATTTTAAAACGAGGAGATTAAGTGGCACAGGAACTTTCTTTATGGGCGCTAATTGCCGGAGCGACCATTCCCGTTAAATTTGTAATGCTGATTTTACTCGGTGCATCGGTCATGTCATGGGTGATGATAGTTCAGCGCGGGATTTATCTCCGCAGCGCAGGCCAGGAGTTAGTCGAATTTGAAAATACCTTTTGGTCCGGGGTGGATCTAAATCGCTTATTTAGCGAGGGCTTTGGTCGCTCAAGAAGCGCTGCTGAAGGTGGTGTTAGTGGTGTTGAGGGTATTTTTCGTGCCGGTTTTAGTGAATATAACCGGCTGACTCAGCAAGCTCACGTAGATCCCGAGGCTATTGTGGAAGGTACCGAACGCGCCATGCGTGTCGCATTGTCGCGTGAGGAAGAAAAACTTAATGTTCATTTGCCGTTTCTAGCGAGTGTGGCTTCGGTGAGTCCTTATATTGGTTTGTTTGGCACGGTGTGGGGCATTATGCATTCGTTTCGTGGTTTGGCGACGGTGCAGCAGGCTACCCTGGCCGTGGTGGCCCCAGGTATTTCGGAAGCTCTCATTGCTACGGCTATGGGTTTGTTCGCCGCTATTCCGGCAGTTCTAGCGTATAACCGTTTTGCTGCTGATGTCGATAGTTTACAAAGCTCTTATGAGACCTTTGCGGAAGAGTTTTCGAGTATTCTCCATCGGCGTGTTCATAGTAGCGTTTCTTAGACTGACGATTAAATCTGACGACATATCCAAAAAGAATGGCATTAAAAAAAAGCAGGAAACGAAAGCTGGTCGCAGAAATTAATGTGGTGCCTTACATCGACGTGATGCTGGTATTGCTGATTGTCTTTATGGTGACTGCGCCACTATTAACGCAGGGCGTGAAAGTTGATTTGCCCAAAGCCCTGTCTAAGCCCCTGGAAGAACAGGATAAGGATCCTTTGGTGGTTTCCATCAAGGAGGATGGTAGCTATTACCTTGATTTGGGCAACGGCAAGAACAAGGCGGAGGCCTTGTCAAAAATAGTCGAAAAAGTTGGTAAAGTGCTACGGGAACAGCCAAAAACGCAGGTATTGGTATGGGGTGACGCAAAAGTGGATTACGGTGTGGTGGTAGCCCTGATGGCAGAACTTCAGGGGGCGGGTGCAAGCAATGTTGGTCTGGTGACGGAGCCACCAGTTTCGGGCCGGTAAATAAGGTGAAGAGATGGTTTAGTTATTCTGCGGGGATCTGCTTTAGCCTGGCATTACACAGCGTATTGTTGGTGGTATTGATCTATGGATGGGAGGCGCGGCCAGAACCCAGGAAGGCAGAGCGACCGAGATACATAGAAGCTACTTTGTTGGAAGTGAAGCCAAAGTCCAGGCCGGTACAGCCTCTTAAGGCTAAGCCTCCGGTAAAGCCTGTAGAGGACAAGGCAGCAAAGCAGCGGCGCGAACAAGAACTGCAACGACAGAAGCATCGGAAAGAGCAAGCCGTAATAGAGAAGAAACGTCGGGACGCTGCTGTTCGAGCAAAAGCGGCTAAAGCAAAAGTGGCTAAAGCAAAGGCAGCTAAAGAAAAAGCAGAAAGAGATAAGGCGGATAAAGCAAAGGCAGAGCGAGAAAAACGTGAACTTCAGCAGAGAGAGCAACGCTTGTTAGATACCCTGAACGAAGAGCAGGAGTTTCTGGAATCTGAGCAGGATCTACAGCTGGTAGGTAGTTATAGTGCTTATATTCAGCAGCGGGTAGTAAATAACTGGAGTCGGCCGCCCAGTGCGCGTCGAGGCATGGTGGTCGAGTTGGCTATCCGGATGCAACCGACGGGACAGGTAGTCTCGGTTACCATAGTTAAACCCAGTGGGAACGACGCTTTTGATCGTTCTGCACAGCGCGCAGTACAGAAAGTTGAGCGCTTTGAGCGCTTGCAGGAATTAGCGAAAACCTCTCCGTCATTATTTGAAAGGGAATTTCGTAGCTTTCGGCTGGTCTTTAAACCAGAGGATTTGCGATTGTGAGCCTTAGTGGGAAAACTGATGGCGGTAAGTGGCAGAGCGTGGTAAAAGAGCTGGGTCGGGTAGAGCCCGGTAAAAAATGAGTTTTAATTTTAATAAGGAAAAATATTTGTCTGGTTTACCTTTTTTCTATTCGACAGAAACAAAAGTTTTTAGCCTGATTTTAACGCTGTTTTGTGGTGGTCTCGGATTGATGATGGTCCCCGTTTACGCAGAACTGGCAATTGAAATTACTGAAGGGGTAGATAATCCGGCGCGCATTGCCGTGGTGCCTATGAACCCGGATGGAGGTCAGCTACGCGAAGATATCAGTACAATTGTTTCTGCAGATCTGGATCGTAGCGGACTGTTCCAGGCTATGTCTCGAGTTAATATGCTGTCTTCTCCCAAAAATGTCAGCGAAGTATATTACCGCGACTGGAGTGTTCCCGGCATTGAATATCTGGTGGTGGGTGAGGTGCAACGAGAACCCAGTGGGGGCTACAAGGTGGTGTTCAGTTTGGTTCAGGTTCATGGCCAGCATATTCTGTTTACTCAGGTGGTCAGGGGTAGTGAAAATGAACTCAGGGATATCGCTCACTACATAAGTGACAAGGTCTACGAGACTATAACTGGAATACGAGGTGCGTTTTCAACACGGATTGCTTATGTCACAGCTACCTCCCGCGGCCAAGATATCATCTATCGATTGATGGTGTCCGATGCAGATGGAGCCAGAGAACGGATGATGCTGGAATCGAAAGAACCCATTATGTCACCAGGCTGGTCTCCCGATTCTCGTGAGTTGGTTTATGTTTCATTTGAGACGGGTCGCCCTGCGGTTTTTCGCCAACGACTGAGTAATGCTAAACGAGAAAGGGTGACCAATTTTCGTGGTTTGAATGGTGCTCCATCATGGTCGCCTGATGGCAGG
>JAUUYV010000256.1 GCA_030590275.1 Porticoccaceae bacterium | reverse complement strand
CCACCCAACATGGCACGCGCCAGTTTGCGCTGATGCTTCCTGCTACGCAGATTATTTTCTTCGTACCTGTTCGAGATATAGCCCGTTTCCACCAGAATAGACGGAATATCCGGTGCCTTTAACACCGCAAAACCGGCCTGCTCTACCCGATGCTTATGTACCCGACCGATACCTTTTAGCTGCTTCAAAACCTGGCCGCCTACATCCAGACTGGCCGCAATAGACGCATTTCTGGACAAATCCAGCAATACGGATCCCAGCAAATCATCCTTGTCATCCAGACTCACACCGCCAATTAAATCAGAGCTATTTTCATTCTCGGCCAGCCATTTAGCGGCCTGACTGGTGGCACTACCCTGAGACAGGGCGTACACCGAAGTTCCGCGTGCTCGACCATTGCGGAAGGCATCCGCATGGATAGAAATAAACAAATCGGCCTTGTGCTCTCGTGCCTTTTTACGGCGATCTTTCAGGCCGACGAAATAATCACCACGCCGAATCATCACCGGACGCATACCACGTTCCTTTTTGATCAGCTTCTCCAGCTCGCGGGCAATGGCTAGCACCACATCTTTTTCACGGGTACCCCGTTTTCCAGTGGCGCCGGGATCTTCGCCACCATGGCCAGCATCAATGGCGATAATGACGTCTCGTGGTGCACCTTTGGGTGCATTGGAAACTACGCGCTTTACCTTGCGGCTCTGTTTAGCGCGGGTATCTTCCAGGTCAATCACCAGACGATGACCATACTGCTGGGTCGGTTTTAGCAAAAAGCTCCTGGGACGAACCTTGCCCTTAAGATCAAGCACCATGCGCAAATCATTGGCATTGCGCCCGCCACTGCGCAGACCGCTAACCAGTCCATCACGGAAGTCCAGCCCGGCTGGCTCATTACGAAGCCGAGTATTACGCATATCGACAACCAGTCTGTTCGGGCTGCGCAATACGAAAACCTTATGATCGATAGGACCGCTGATATCAAGAACCAGTCGGGTATTATCCGGCCCAGCCCACATACGAACGCCATTTACGGTGGCCGCCAAAGCGGCAGAGAAAGGAATAATGCTAGAGGCAATCAGGCCAAGACTTAAAAAAAGCCAACCGGCAAGGCGATGCCCGGGGGTAACGGTGGTTTGACGCAATCGAATACCTCTCATAAGTACTCATTGTGCAAACATATGAGAAAAAATCAAGTTTTTTCTTTATTTACATTGAGATAGAGGGTAAAGCTAGCGTTGATTTGAGATATATCGTGCAAACCTAAGTTTATTTGAAGTGCTGATAAGCAGAAAACGGTTAACTTTTAACCATTTAGAGAATCAATCCACTGATTTCGCCCACCTCCAGCGGCCTCAATCACAACTCGGCGTCCTGCTCCCGCGTAATCAATTCGGATATGGACATCGGCCTCGGGCAACACACCCGCACCCTTCTCCGGCCACTCCACAAACAGAATGGCGCTATCGGACAAATAATCACGAATGCCCAGAAACTCCAGTTCTTCCGGATCCGCAAGACGGTAAAGATCAAAGTGATAAGCGGTTTTGTCGCCGGGCTCATAAGGCTCAACGAGGGTGTAGGTGGGGCTTTTTACACGGCCGGTAACGCCCATATTTTGGAGAATACTGCGTGTGAGGGTGGTTTTTCCGGCGCCGAGTTCGCCGTAGAGGTAAATGACACAACCATCGATGTTAGAGAGAGCTTTGGCTATTTTTTTGCCCAGGCTTAGCATTGATGCCTCGTCTGGAATGTTTAGCTCTAGTGGTTTGGTCGCTGAATCGGCCATCCCTCATTATATTCTTATTGTGACAACTGACACCAACTGAAAAAGGAAACAAGGCTAGACTCGATAGAATCCACCCGCATTGGCACAAATACTTTTGCTAAAACCTCACTCCAATCTTCGCGCTAGTCGTTGCATTATCACCGGTTTTCTCAGTTTCAGCGGCAATATTCATCAGGCCCAGATTAAAGTTGAACCCCAGGAAGTATTTACTTCTGGTGAGGTTTTCACCCTCAAGAGTAGTGACGCTAGTATCACTATCGATCCATATCGTGCCAATACCCGCATAGGGGGTAAACATGGCAAAACCTTTAGAGATGGACAGTTCTACTCCTCGGGTAGTGAGGTCAAGTTCATCGACACCAGAGAGTTTGGAATAAGTACCTCGAATAGAAACGGCGGGAGATAACGTTCCGCCATCATAAATAGCGTAGCGCAATTCACCGCCCATCAGACCAATATTGCTGTCGGGTGTTAAGGCATAAAAGGCACCAATATCAATCCCCAGCGGTAGACCCTTATGAACATGCAACTTAGGAATCAGCAGTTTGTCTGAAGAACTGCCTGTAGCTTGCGTCAGGGCATCTGTTTCCATTTTGGTGCTGGATATCTCGAAACCTATATCAAACCCCAAGCCTTCAAGAGGTTCGGCAGGGGTAATCGCTTTATAGCTCAGGGCTGCACCCAGATCGCTGGTGAGATCTTTAAAAACGTTCTGGCCAAGACCACTGATATTATCAATATCTGCAGTAGACCCAACTGCTGGTAATAACAGCAGTGATAAGGCGATAAACCAGCGATTTTTCATGCATATATCCTCAAAAATAACGACGTTGGGCTTGTTCCAGCACTAGCCTCGCCACGCCATGTAATTCCGTGTTGTGTCACTGCTTTTCACACTGTACGGCAATCCATTACCGCCGTTTGCGACAACCCTCACAAGTATAGACGCATCCTGTCGAAAAATGTTCGCCTTTTTTTAAGGAACCTCTAAGTTATTGTGACTATTGAGGAAAAAATTTAGCGGATTGGCTTTCAGATTCAACGAGTAGCTAATCACCCTGAGAAGCAAGGATACGTTGATAACTGTCAAAGCGTTGCTGAGAAATATTGCCTGCTTTTACAGCATCGAGAATGGCGCATTCTGGTTCGACCCTGTGACGACAATCACTGAATTTACATTGTCCCAAATAGGGGCGAAATTCGATAAAACCATCGGTGAGCTGACCCCTGCTAACGTGCTCTAGCCGAAAAGAACGCACACCGGGTGAATCGATTAACTCGCCACCCTTCGGGAAATGATAGAGCCGTGTAGCCGTCGTAGTATGGCGCCCAAGACCGCTGGCTTCCGATAATGCCCCTACTCGTAGCTCTTCATCAGGCAACAACTCCTGTATCAACGAACTTTTACCCACCCCGGACGGCCCCACCAGAATACTGGTTTTACCTTGCAGGTATTTCACCAGGTCATCCGTGCCATGGGTTTGCTCGCAACTGGCATAAATAACGGCATAGCCAATATCTTCATAATCTTTGAGCAGGGCTTTTATTTTTTTTAGCGCACCGTCATCAAGCAGGTCGATTTTGTTGAATACCAGCACTGGCTGGATGCCCGTCATCTCGGCCGCAACCAGGTAGCCATTAATGAGATCTATATCAAGTGCAGGTGGTGGTGCGGAAACAACGAGTATCTGATTGATGTTAGCCGCCACGGGTTTGATCTGGTTATCGGCATCAGGACGCTCCAGCAGGGTTTGCCGAGGTTCCACCGCAACGACCACACCGGTCTGATTTTTCCCAGGCTGCCAGACTACGCGGTCACCACAGACAGGCGATGGTAAATTACGCCGTAACATGCAGCGATGAAGTGTGCGTTCGTCATCCTCGATATCAACCTGCGCACCATAGCGAGTAATCACTCGGCCAGGCTGTTCAGGGCCAAGTTCGCTACCTTCGAGGTCATCCTCAATGTTGGCGACTTTTTTTTCAGCGCGAGCCAGCCGCTCAGCCTGAATTT
>JAUUYV010000249.1 GCA_030590275.1 Porticoccaceae bacterium | reverse complement strand
CGCGGTAGTAAACACCGCTTACCAGGGCTGGAGACGTCTCCAGCAAAAACTCTAACAAATAATCTAGCTTTTCCAATAAATCAGCTACATTGGTAGCAACTATTGCCGCTCTGTGTTCACCCGGAGACACATTTTCCAGGCAGTTAAAAGCGAGATCCCGGAGCTCCACTTCCACTTCACCCGATAAAACAGTTTTTAGTGAGCTTAACTCTTCCACAAGGTTCGCTTTATCGGCTGCGGCCCACACCATCAATTCACTAGGCCAGCGCTCAGCGGGGGGTGCCTCATTAAATTTCGGACGATACTCGTCCGCATATTCTTCCATGACAACATGAAAATTTGTGCCACCGAAACCAAAAGCGCTACAGGCTGCACGACGCGGTTGAGTTGAGCGCGCCAACCAGGGTTTAGGGGAATTAATTAAATACAGTGGGCTCTCACTATCACCCAATACCGTATTAATCGACTTAACACCATAATGAGGTGGAAGTACCTTGTGGTGAAGCGCCAAAGCGCTTTTTATCATGCCAGCAATTCCAGCCGTTGCTTTCGTGTGTCCAATCAAGGTCTTTACTGAACCAATCACCGATTGGTGTGGTAAACCACCAGATTCTCGAAGCAAGGCAGTAGTACTTTCTAGTTCTGCACTGTCTCCAGCCACGGTACCGGTACCGTGGGCTTCAAATAAACCAACGGTCTGTGCTCCAAACCCCGCTTGCTGATACGCTCTTCGCATTGCCCGTAGCTGGCCTTCCGGCAGAGGCGCGGTCATCCCCTTGGCTCCGCCATCACTACTACCGGCAATTCCCTTGATAACAGAGTAAATCCTGTCACCGTCTCTCTTAGCATCATCGAGGCGCTTCAAGGCAACCATGGCAATACCTTCCGATATAACAATGCCATCTGCCGATTGGTCAAAGGTATTACACTGTCCTCTTGGAGAAAGCGCCTGGGTCTTGCTAAAACACATATAGCCAAAGGGCCCTTGCACGGTATCCACGCCACCCGCTATAACCAGATCACTACGCCCAGCCACCAACTCATTAACACCCTGGTAAACTGCAGCAAGGGAAGAGGCACAAGCTGCATCGGTCGTATAGTTTAAGCCCCCAAAATTTAGGCGATTCGCAATGCGGCCAGCTACCACATTCAGCAATATTCCGGCAAAGGTATCTTCTGTCCATTCAGGTAGACGATCAGCCGTATCGCTATCCAGTTGACCTTCGAATCTTGGGATCTCGGCGCGCAGACCATATTGCATACCAACATCACCGGCCCCGCCACTAGCGCCAATAATGACAGAGGCTTTTTCACGATTAAAGGGCCGATCCCCGTAACCAGCATCAATCAATGTCTGGCTTGCCACCTCCAACGCCATCAACTGCATTGGATCAACCGATGCTATTGATTTTGGCGGCATACCATAAGTAGTAGGGTCAAACATCATATCGTCTAAAAACCCACCCCAGCGAGAATAAATTTCATCTTTCTCATTTCTATCTTCGCTGAAATAAAGCCGCCAGTCCCAACGATGACGCGGTATTTCTGTAATTGCGTTAACCCTATTGAGAATATTTTCCCAATACTCCCCACCGGATCCCGCTTTAGGTAACAGACAGCCAATACCAATAATGGCTATATCAGGCGACTCACCACTATCCTCAGTAGTGGCGGGAGCATTGACTTGCGCACCTTGAATGATCCTGGCAGCCCCGTTAATGAGCTCATCGTGCAAGGCGGCCACATCAGTCACCTTTTGGCGGAGTGTCGCCACCTGGCCCAGCATATACATACCTTCACTATGCTGATAACTCTCGTCTCTATGAACGAGCTCGCCGTTTTCTCCGGTCCGCTCACTGCCTTTTGATGCAACTCTCAGGCGACCCAGAATAAGATCATCTAGCACCTCCCGGGCTTCATCCGAAGGGATGTTCTCTCCCATAAGCGCCGCGCGTTTCTCAAAAAACGATGAGGCAAAACTAGTATAGGCACATCGACTCGCGTGCCCCGTACCAGACTGCAAATTAACTGTACGCTCGCAATCCAATGCTACGTCCTGAAAACCGGGAAGCAACGCACCAGACTCTACGATTTCTTTCGAAAACAGATATGCACTGCCCATTAGCACACCAACGTTAACCCCTAAACGTGCTAAGGGCGCCATGATGGCCTGTGCAATTGCTGACGATGTCGCATCGTGAATGCCACCCGCAAACAGGGCGTACACTTCCGATGGATCCACTCGGCTGGATTCCAGCTCTTTTAACAAGTGGACTACCATGTCACTCCACAGCACAAAACTATTAAGAGGGCCGACATGACCTCCGCATTCACGCCCTTCAAAGATGAATCTGCGCGCGCCTTCTTTAAGAAATAGTGGAATGAGGTTTGATGAAGGCACATGCAGGAAGGTTGGAATTCCCACTTTCCCCAGACCGAGCGCCTGGTCAGGTCTGCCACCTGCGATAATGGCAAAGTCGGGCTTGTATTTCCGTACCGACTCCATTTGTAGATCCAGCAAAGCCCTGGGGGCGAACCCGAGCAAACCAACTCCCCACGGACTGTCTACGATAATTTCCGCAGCTTCGGACAACAAATCATCTAGTGGCTGACCCTTTAACAAGGCGACCGCCAACATAGGTAAGCCGCCCGCGCGGGAAACTTTATCTGCAAAACCAACGCTATCCGAAACCCGGGTCATCGGACCCTGAACGATGGGGAAGGTGGTACCTAACTCTTTAGCTAAAGGACTAGCTTCGGATAGTAATATTTGATTTTCCTTCGATCGCTGAGCTGCAACCGCTTGATCAACCGCTCTAAACAAGTCAGCTAATCTACCGTACTCGTCCTGCCACTCTCCGGCGAAACGAACATCCTGACCAAGAGGAATTAAACCTTTGTCGGGCTGATCCCAGCGTATTTTTCCAACTAACTCACTTCGTAATTCGTCGAGCAAAGATCCGTCAAAGTTGTCAGCGAATGTTTTCGCCGCCTGCAACGTAGGGCGAACTAGTAAGCGAAAATATTCGCCTTTCTCCCCATCACCAATTGCTTGCGCCTCATTTCCCGATAACTTTTTGATCAGGGGCGCTAAAGCCTCCGCTACTGGCGACTCGTCAAACAACAACACCTGACTCTCAAACGCCACCCCAGCCGCCCCTATCATCTCACAAGCAGCTGCTACCAGAGGGGTAACACCACCCAGCACATATAAGGGTAATTTGGTTTGCCTAATCCAACGCTGGAATAATATACAACTACTGGATTCTCCAATAAACCCGGCTGCTTCATTACCCTTGATCAACACACCATCCGCGAGCTCGTCGAGCGACTCACCCGGCCAGGTCAAAGATTTAATTTCAGCAAGAATCCGAACCCCGCCTACCCGCAGGGTACTTATCGCCGCAGCGTGGACACTAAAGAGCTCTGCGTCAATTACTGCCCAGGACAATCCTCTCTGGATAAACGGGAGTATCTCCTCAACCTGATGCAAATGCTCTCCCACCAACTTAGCGCCATAAGCACTTTCTGCATGTCTTGAGAGGACACCAAGTAGTTCGATGGAGAGCGATTTGTCAGCAAGCCCAAGATCCAAAATACCCACACCACCGGCCCGGCACGCACCGATCGCCAATGTGGCATCGTGGAGTCCGATGGGAGTTATAACTAACTTTTGCAACGGGTTGACTCCTTAATTACTCTATTTACCCTACGTCCTGCTAACACCTTTAATCAAAAAAACATGCCACTACCTTGATTAGGCAGCAATTTATTTTACAAAAGTTACCGTGCTGTATCATGTCACAATGATTCCCGAAATAGCACGATTAACCGCCAAATGGTAAAAAACTTACACCAAACGGCGCAAAACACTCCAACCTATTGAGATATAAAACATCCCTTCGATAATCGTCCAATGACTGCTTACATATCCAATAACTACTTAATAAT
>JAUUYV010000148.1 GCA_030590275.1 Porticoccaceae bacterium | reverse complement strand
GTGGCCCTTGCTCGGAAATTTTTTACGATCATGGATCGGACATACCCGGGGGTTCACCTGGAAGCGAAGACGATGATCTCGATCGTTATGTTGAAATCTGGAATCTGGTATTTATGCAGTACGAGCGTGGTGCTGATGGTGAGCTAAGTCCGCTGCCGAAACCTTCTATTGATACGGGGATGGGCCTGGAGCGCATCGCAGCGGTTATGCAGGGTGTCCATAATAATTACGAAATCGATCTGTTTGCCAGGTTGGTTGGCGCTACTGCCAAAGTGCTTGGCATAGAAGATCTTGCTAATAACTCTCTGCGTGTCATTGCCGATCATATTCGTTCGAGCGCGTTTTTAATTGTTGATGGTGTTCTACCTTCTAATGAAGGCCGGGGCTATGTGTTGAGGCGTATTATTCGCCGAGCTTTGCGCCATGGACATAAACTCGGTACCACAGATTCTTTCTTTTACCAGTTGGTAGCTCCTCTTGTTATAGAAATGGGTGAGGCCTATCCGGAATTAGTGGAGAAGCAAGCTCAAATAGAGCAGGCGCTACGAGCAGAAGAAGAACAGTTTGCCCGCACTCTTGATAAAGGTATGGGGGTTCTTGAAGCGGCGCTGGCAGAATTGTCGGGCCAGGAGATTCCCGGTGAGGTCGTGTTCCAGCTTTACGATACCTATGGTTTTCCGATTGATTTGACCAACGATATTGCTCGCGAACGAGATTACAGTCTGGATATGGACGGCTATGAACGTTGCATGGATGAACAGCGCCAGCGCGCCCGCGCCGCCGGTCAGTTTCGAGTTGACTACAGTGCTGTACTGGATGTTGAAGGGCGTACCGAATTTGATGGCTATGAGGCACTTGGTGTCGAGGCCGCGATCACTGCCTTATATGTCAACGGTGAGGCGGTTAATAAGATAGAGATAAGTGATACTGCTTCCGATGCACTTGCAGATATTGTGGTAGTGCTCGATAAAACGCCGTTTTATGGGGAGTCTGGGGGGCAGGCGGGAGATACCGGCTACCTCGCTTTAGAGTCTGGTGGAGCCCGTTTTGAAGTTCGAGATTGTCAGAAGCAGGGTGGTGTATATCTGCACCTTGGTGTCATGCTTGAGGGCGGGTTTAAAATCGGAGATTGCGTATTGGCTCAGGTTACCCCCGAGCCACGTTCGGCTACGGCTTTAAATCATTCTGCTACTCATTTATTGCACACTGCGCTGCGTAGTGTGCTGGGAGAACATGTTGGCCAAAAGGGTTCGTTGGTTAATGCTGAGCGTCTGCGTTTTGATTTTTCCCATTCTGAGCCGCTGAGCCGCCAGCAGGTGCAGGAGGTGGAGCACCTGGTCAATAATGAAATCCGTCGTAATACTGCAGTGGAAACTGAGGTAACGACGATGGCGCAAGCACAAGATCGTGGTGCCATGGCTCTGTTTGGCGAAAAATACGGAGACCAGGTTCGCGTGTTGACCATGGGCGAAGGTTTTTCGGTAGAGCTGTGCGGTGGCACTCACGTTAAACACACCGGTGATATTGGTGTATTTAAAATTGTTTCTGAAGCGGGGATTGCCTCTGGTGTACGTCGAATCGAAGCACTCACTGGCAGCGGGGCGCTCGACCATATCGATGAGCAGCAGAATCGTCTGCTAGCAGTTGCTGCTGCCTTGAAATCAAACCCTGTGGATAGTCCGCAGAAAGCGGCACAACTATTGGAACTAAACCGGCGATTGGCTCGAGAAGTGGATGGGCTGAAAGTTAAATTGGCGGGGGCATCCGGTGGTGATCTGCTGGCGGAAGCGCGGGATGTGAACGGTGTGAAAGTCCTGGTTAAGCAGATAGAAGGAGCTGATGCTAAAAGTCTGCGAGAGATTGCCGATCAAACCCGATCCCGTCTGGGTAGTGGCCTGGTATTCCTGGCTGCTGTCGACACTGTTGAAGGTAAAGTCGCTCTTGTCGCTATGGTAACTAAAGACCTGAGCGGAAAACTTAAGGCCGGTGATTTAATGAAACATGCGGCGGCCCTGGTGGGTGGCAAAGGAGGAGGGCGTCCCGATATGGCTCAGGGTGGTGGCACCGATGTTTCAGCCCTTCCAGGTGCGATGGATTCTGTATTTGCCTGGGTGGAACAGCAAATCGGCGCTTAATTGCCCTTTGCTATAGCATATTTCTTTTTTTTTTTTCTCGTTGGTGGTAAATTCGCGCCCCCCGTTTGAGCGGGGTATTTGTTTGGGATAGTCAGATGAGCCTTATCGTACAAAAATTTGGCGGAACCTCGGTAGGTACCGTGGAGCGCATCCAGGCGGTCGCGAAAAAAGTAGCGGGTTTCCGCGCTGGTGGTGACGACATTGTAGTGGTGGTTTCTGCTATGAGTGGCGAGACCAATCGCCTTATCGCTCTGGCCGGGGAAATATCCGAAAATCGTTCTGACCGAGAGATGGATGTATTGATTTCTACCGGTGAGCAGGTAACGATTGCACTACTGTCTATGGCCCTTGAGGAATGTGGCTGCCCGGCTCGATCCTATACTGGGGGGCAAATTCGTATTGTTACAGATAATGCCCACACCAAAGCGCGCATTGAGCGCATCGATATAGATAATATACGGGCCGACCTGGATGTGGGTCGAGTGGTGGTAGTCGCCGGATTCCAGGGAGTAGATGCAGAAGGCAATATCACTACCCTGGGTCGCGGTGGTTCTGATACTACTGGGGTAGCATTAGCGGCAGCGTTGAACGCAGATGAATGCCAGATTTATACTGATGTCGATGGGGTTTATACCACCGATCCACGAATCGTAGATAGTGCTCGGCGGCTCGAAAAAATCACCTTTGAAGAAATGCTGGAAATGGCGAGCCAGGGTTCCAAGGTGTTACAGATTCGAGCGGTCGAGTTTGCCGGAAAATATAAAGTTCCAGTACGGGTTTTGTCGTCTTTTGAGGATGGCCCTGGCACTTTGATAACCCTAGAAGATGAGGATGATATGGAACAAGCTGTGGTATCCGGTATTGCGTTTAATCGCGATGAAGCCAAGCTGACCGTTATGGGTGTGCCCGATATTCCCGGTGTAGCCTCCCGTATATTGGGGCCGATCAGTGACGCCAATATAGAGGTTGATGTGATCGTCCAGAACGTAGCGGAAGATGGCACAACTTCGCTTACCTTTACTGTGCATCGCAACGAAACTAAAAAGGCCCAAAGGGTGTTAGAGAAAATTGCCGATGATCTCAATGCGCATTCTATTTCCGTTGATGATCATATCGCCAAGTTGTCCCTGGTTGGGGTGGGTATGCGTTCTCATGCGGGGGTCGCTTCTCGGATGTTTAGTACCCTGGCGGAGCACAATATCAATATTCAAATGATCACCACCTCTGAAATTAAAATTACGGTGGTAATTGACGAAAAATTTCTTGAACTCGCAGTACGAGCACTTCATACCGCCTTTGAGCTCGACGACTAAGGTCGAAAAGTTTGTCGTGGAGGTAAGCCAGTAGTTATAACTGGATGTGGTGTGCTCGCCACCTATGGGTAAGCAAGAGTTATTACTCTCATTAAATTCTCCTTAGGGTATTTGTTATACTTGCACGTTTGCAGCGTCCAGCCAAGTTGCTGTAAAAAGTGGAAAGAAATAAAAAGACAAGCAAAGCAAGAGCATGCGTGTTGTAGTCTGCGAGTGTGTTGACGACAGCGGCGTATTCAATTGTAGTATGTAACCAGGAGAAAGCAGCGATGCTGATATTAACTAGACGAGTTGGAGAGACTCTCATTATTGGTGATGATGTAACGGTCACCGTATTGGGAGTAAAGGGTAATCAGGTTCGTCTGGGGGTCAATGCGCCCAGGGATATTTCGGTTCACCGAGAAGAAATCTATCAGCGCATCCAGCGGGAAAAACAGGCTGGCACGGAGCAAGAATAAACAAGGTTCTATTTTTATTGATGTTTTCCGTCTCAGGGCTGTTTGGATAAGGTTGGCACTAAGGCTGTTGGGGAAATAACGCTTGTGCTAATATCGCGTCCCCTTTTAGGGTACGGATAACTGTTTCCCGAGTGCTTCCTATTAGTGTTTCGGGCTAAGTATTTCGGATATGGCTTATCGAGAAGGGTTTTCGAAATGGTTTTGAGACAGAGCGTTCGGCTTAGGTCTGGGGCCTTTTGATTTGCATATGTAGTATCTAACAAAATACGGTGAGGTGGCCGAGTGGCTGAAGGCGCTCCCCTGCTAAGGGAGTATACCCTAACCGGTATCGAGGGTTCGAATCCCTCCCTCACCGCCATAGCTAAGCTAAAAAGCCCCTGTAATAGGGGCTTTTTTTGTTTTGAGGTGCGTGTTTTGAGATATGTGTTTTCGGGTACATGTATGTTTGCACCTGTAGAGGCATTAGCCCAGCAAAACGGTTACAGATCGTAAAACCCCTTACCTTCTTTTGCGAGTTTCTCCAGTAATGGCGCTGCTTGCCAGTAGTGCTCACCAAATTGTTTGGCATATTTCTGATAGGCATCGTAAATGTTGTTTAGGCCGATCTGATCTGCCCAAAACATAGGGCCACCTTTGTAGGCGGGAAAGCCATAGCCGTTAATCCAGATAATATCGATATCCAGAGGTCGGGCTGCAATGCCCTCTTCGAGAATTTTGGCACCCTCATTGATCATTGGGTACAAGCAGCGCTCGAGTATTTCTTGATCAGACACTTCCCGTTGTTCGATTCCTGCAGCTTTAGCGCACTCGGCAATCAGTACGGCGATTTCCGGGTCGGGGATGGGTGTGCGACCATCTTCATAAAGATAAATGCCGGCATTGGTTTTTTGGCCATGGCGACCCATCTCGACAATTTTATCGATCCAGACAGAATCGCGTTCTTCGATTTTTCCGGCTCTACGTCTTTCTTCGCGGACTTTATAGCCGACATCCAGCCCGGCCATATCGGCCATGGTAAACGGTCCCATGGGGAAGCCGTAGTCGAATAATACTTTATCGATTTGTTCGGGCGTCGCGCCTTCCTCGACCAAAAAGGCAGACTCTCGGGTGCGGGCGTGGAGCATGCGGTTGCCGACAAAGCCATCGCAAACCCCCACTAAAGCGCCAATTTTGCCAATGCGTTTGGACAGACTCATAACGGTGGCGATAACGTCGTCAGCGGTAAGTTCGCCACGGACATTTTCCAGCAGCCGCATCACGTTTGCTGGGCTGAAAAAGTGCATGCCGATTACATCCTGAGGTCGTGCTGTGACACTGGCGATTTCGTCGACATCCAGTGTGGAGGTATTGGTGGCGAGGATAGCGCCTGGTTTACAAACACCGTCCAGTGTTTTGAACACTTCTTTTTTAACAGCCATGTTTTCAAACACGGCTTCAATGACGATATCCACATCTTTGATGTCGTCGTAGGAGGTGGTGGGCTCGATCAGCGCCATGCGAGTTTCGACATCGTCCTGGGTAATACGGCCTTTCTTCGCGGTGTTTTCGTAATTGCCTTGAATCGTGGCGAGACCCTTATCGAGAAATTCCTGTTTAATTTCCAGTAATTTTACCGGGATACCGACATTGGCAAAATTCATGGCGATGCCGCCACCCATGGTGCCAGCACCGATGATGGCGG
>JAUUYV010000264.1 GCA_030590275.1 Porticoccaceae bacterium | reverse complement strand
GTTATCATTATGAATTCGTTGAAGAAGGCCACCTTTAGTGGCTACACCGGCACACTAACTATACAGGCAGATCACCGTATCCGACGAGAGCAACCCTGGGCTATATTCTATAGGGGAAAAGCTATTCCCCAGGCAGTTTTCAGGAGCGACGAATGAGCCAAAGAAACAGTGTAAAAGATGGCAAAACGGCTGAAAATCAGGCTGCAAAAATGCTACGTAGCAAAGGCCTAAAAATACTCCGACGTAACTACAATACTCCCAGGGGCGAGATCGACATTGTTGCGGATGATCAAGGCACCCTGGTTTTTGCCGAGGTACGTTTGCGTACCCATACTACCTTTGGAGGCCCAAAGGAAAGTATTAACTGGCAAAAGCGGCAAAGTATTGATCGTGCCGCCCAATACTATCTAGCCACGGAAAAAAGCACTAATCAGCCCTGTCGTTTTGATGCGATCTGTTTTTCACCTGCCGAAAACAAGACCGGGACTTACACCATGGAATGGCTACGCGACGCCTTTAGGCCC
Organism: Porticoccaceae bacterium; assembly: GCA_030590275.1. The sequence goes on along the minus strand of JAUUYV010000264.1, from coordinate 3,198 downwards.
GGAGAATAAAATCATGTCCTCCGGCAATCACGACAGATCACCAAAAACGCCAGACTTGATGGAAGAAAAAGTTATTGAAAGCTTCCACCGCAGTATCCAGGCCAAAATGGCCGTAGGCGAACAACTTGCACCCAAACTCTCAGTAGCAGCACAACATATCGCTAAACGATTTTTGCAAGGCAGCAAATTATTAGTTGGCGGTTACGGCGCAAGCCAGCACCTCACCAACCATTTCCAATATTGCTTATCTCAGGGTCTGGGCTTTGAACGCCCGGCATTGCCAGTAATATTGATGGACAATACCCCTAACCCCTTTGTCGGTTCAGATCGACTCGATGGCAATGTTTTATCTCGACAAATTAATGCATTAAGCCAGGCTGACGATTTGCTCTTATTGATTAGCGCTGGAGATAGCCCCGAAACCTTAACTCAGGCGATAATAGCTGCACACGACTGCAAGATCTCTTCGATTGTGTTAACTGGCCCGGGGGATACCCTGCTATCCGAAGAGCTTGATACAAATGATATGGAACTTTCTAGCGGTACCGGCGACCAACTCCGCAATCAGGAAATACAATTACTCATTATTTTTTGCTTATGCGAATTAATTGAATACCAACTATTTGGAGGAACACCACAGTGACACAGGTAATAACAAAACATCCAAAAAAGAATCTAATCGTAAGCAGGCTTATAGCCTTATTTGCAATATTCGCCCTCGGCGCATGCACTTCTATCGTTAACAAAGTAAGCAATGAACCCTTTCAACCGGACCCCGCTCAAACCTCTGTAGGCACCGATCTGGACGACTGGCAAATGGATACGCTGGTGGGCGTAAATATTAAGAAAGCCCACCCCCAGCTCGACACCGCCCATATTAATGTACACACCTATAATAAAGTCGTGTTGCTCACTGGCGAGGTTCCCAGCGCTGAGCTACGTACTTTAGCTGGCGATACCGCACGCAATTATCGCGGTGTTCGCCAAGTATATAATGAGCTCATCGTACAGGGTGCGTCCGCTATGCTCGCACGCACTAACGACACCTGGTTAAGCACAAAAATCAAAAGCAAGTTGTTAGCCCATAAGCAAATAAAGAGTACGCAAGTAAAGGTCGTTACCGAAAACAGCATTGTTTACTTATTGGGTATCGTCACTCGAGCCGACTCCGACATCATCGCTAATATCGCCAGTCACACGGGAGGGGTTAGGAAGGTGGTTAAAGTATTCGAGTATATGGACTAAAGCTGTAGACCAGAGCAGGCTTAGTTGTAGACACAACCATTTTGCGTCGCACAACTAAGCACCTACTCAAAATCGAGAATGCCTGGTAACAGTGTTATGTTCCCAGCCATGATATCCGCTCCACCATAAGCAGATTGAAAATGGAAAAATGGGGCTCTTCGCGCCCCGCTCACACACTTGCAAGTACCCGAGCTAGTAAGCTAGCTGGCTCGATTCAATATTGCCAACAACTGGTCTTTGAGATTAAGGCGTGTTTTTTTCTGATTTTCCAGGTGGGTATCAGAACAATGCTCGGCACCACTTTCGAAGTGGTGAACCTCATGATCCACCTCGTGATATTTTTCAAAAAGCTTAGCGAAATGCCGGTCACTGATCTTGAGTTCGTGTATTTTTTCTCTAAATTCGGGTAATTCGTGGATCAAATCGTGCTTTTCGATAGACATATATTTAAGCTCTTTCCGGATTAATCTGTAAGTTTGCAGTATGCGAAAGCTGGCTCATTCATATATTGATATAAATCAATATATGAATGAGCGCTCCACGAGATATGTTCTGATCTATAAAAAACCGGTGGACTGTGCCACCGGTTTTTCGTGTGCACCAATACGAATCAAGCTACATTGGGCTCCGTTGTATAGTCATCCATATTGACCTGTTTTGTCATCTCAAAGAAATCAACATTGCGATAGGGTGAATTGACCACAATGCGACCTTTGGAGTTTCGATAGTACGTACTCATACCTGGATGAGTCCACACCATCTTCTCGTGTATTTCATTAATGTTATTGAGATAACGATCATGAGAATCCTCGCGACACTCAACCGCACCAATATCCCCCTTATTCATCCTGCTTATCATATCCATGATGTAACGTACCTGCATCTCGGATACAAAAATTAGACTGCCACCATGACCGGGCTGCAAGTTAGGCCCATAGAGAGTAAAAAAGTTGGGGAAGCCCGGAACCACAGTACCCAGAAAGGCGCTGGCATCCTCGTCACCCCAGACATCGCGCAAGTTTTTACCGGAACGACCCACCAGGTCGTAAGTAGAAAGCATTTTCAACACATCAAAGCCGGTAGAAATCAAAATAACATCAGCTTCATATTCGCTACCATCCTCGGTAATTACCCTGTTACCTTCGATACGCGCTATGGGGTTATCCACCAGTTCTACTTTAGGGTTACGCAGCATACGGTACCAACCGTTATCCATCAGCAGACGCTTACCAAAGGGCGGATAAGTCGGTAGCACTTTGTCGAGCAGATCCGTGCGGTCACCTAGCTCCTCCTTGATATAGTTAGTAAAATAGGCGCGATGACCATCGTTCATGGCATTCAGCGAACGCTCGGGGTGCTCCCAGTTTTCATCTTTAAATAGTGATGTGTAAACCCGATCGTTGTAAGTCCAGCCCAGGCGCATGCGATACCACATACGGTAAAGCGGTACTTCCTGGAACAGGAAGCGGATAGCGTCGGGCACCGGCTTGCGGAATTGCGCAAAGGGCGAAGCCCAATGTGGGCCGCGCTGGAATACCGTTAACGACTCCACCTCATTCTGTATTTGTGGGCCGATCTGCATGGCAGTAGCACCATTGCCGATCATCACCACTTTTTTGCCTTCGATAGTTTTATCGGCAGGCCATTCCGCGGTATGCCAGCTCTCGCCAGTAAAGCTATCGAGTCCTTCGATATCGGGAAATGCTGGGGGGTTAAAGACCCCTGCGGCGCTGATCACAATATTAGCGGTGTGGGTGGTTTCAACACCGCTTGAATCCTTGACCTTAACTTCCCAAATTTGAGTGTCTTCCTGATAAACACAGGAAATAACATCCGTATCAAACTGAATAGAATCTTTCAGATTAAAGTCACTAGCGACAGTTTCAAAATAGTCCTGCAACTCATCGCGCAACACAAAATAGGCTGACCAGTCGTAGGATGCAAAAGAAAAAG
>JAUUYV010000197.1 GCA_030590275.1 Porticoccaceae bacterium | reverse complement strand
GATGGTTATACCTCAGTGCAGCGTGACTACGACGGTACGCCCATGCCGACAGATACCATGTCCGACAAGCTTTGCCTGGAATTTGCCAAGGTTCTAAAAGACCGTGGCAAGGGTTTCATCCAGTTGACTCAGGCTAAAAACGATGTGGTCGCTGATCTGGATTTTGGCGTCGACCTAGCGGACGCTTCCGATGCGGTTGTGTTGTGGAATGCCGTAGCGGTTAACGAGCGCCACCCTCACCAGCATCGTCGCATGCTCAAGTGGGTGAACGAAGCTCGTGAAAAAGGTTCCAAAATCTGGATGCAGGCCATTACGACGCCAAATGATATGCGGTTTATGTTGGATGACTTTAATTTGTTCGACGGCAATGGCGCGTGGCGTGACGTCACCATCGGGGATATTGCTACTCGCATAGAGAAAATGAACGATCCCGAGTTGCGTGCAGCGGTTCGTGAAGATTATGACAGCGGTAGTGCGCCCTTTGTGAGTGGTCCTATTGCCAACATCGTCGTTGACTCAGTGGCTAACGAAGAAAATCAAAAATATGTTGGTATGACCATAGCTGAACTGGGCGTGGCAACCGGTAAGCATGGAGCTGATGCCATGCTGGATCTGGCAACTAGTGAAGGTTTAAAAACGGTCTTTTATGTAACCCCGTTTAACTGGGATGAAAGTTACATGAATGAAATTCTGGAAAATGAGTGGACTCTTCCCGGCGTATCCGATGGTGGAGCCCACACCAAGTTCTTGAACTTTGGCCGTTACCCTACCAATATGCTGGTTGACCTGGTGAGAGAGCGTGGTTCTTATACGCTAGAAGAAGCTCACTATCGCCTGGCGGCCCTGCCCGCTATAGCGGCAGGTTTTGATGACCGAGGTACTCTGGAAGTTGGTCGCGCTGCGGATATCGTGGTTTACGATTACGAAAATCTCAAACTACTGCCAGCGGAAGTTGTTTTTGATCTTCCTGGAGGCGAATGGCGTTATGTAGAGACAGCTGAAGGTTATCGCTATACCATCGTTAACGGTGAGACCATTCGTGTCGACAACGAGACTACCGGAGCTTATCCTGGTAAGTTGTTGCGCCATGGTCACGCTGCTGAGGAGTCTAGCGTAGCCGCTTAACTGTAAAGTTCAAGTTGTAAAGTTTGAGCTGTAAAAAAACCGGGGTTATTTGCCCCGGTTTTTTTATGCGCTGAATTTACTGGTTTATCGGCCCCATTAATAGCTCCGCCAGTTTTGCACGCTGATATTTGGCATCGCCGTAGAGTATCTGGTTGTGTTTTTGTCGCTTGGTATAAAGGTGTATATAACACTCCCAGGTAAAACCAATACCACCGTGAAATTGTATCGACCGGTTCGAACAATAGGCCGCGGCGTCGGAAGCGAGGGCGTTTGCCATGCGTGCAAATTTCGGCGCGTTTTCTGGCTCCGTATCGACTGCGCAGGCGGCGTTATAAACCAGAGATTTGGCCTGATCGATCATGACCATCATGTTGACCATGGGATGTTTCAGTGCCTGAAAAAACCCCAGCTGTCGTCCAAACTGTTCCCTGACTTTGGCGTATTCCACCGTCGTTTGCAGTTGCCACTCGGCAGCGCCACACATATCGGCCGCCGCCAGAATGAGAATACCTGGCTCGGCTCGGTCCAGGGCGGCAATTCCGTCCTGAGTTTTCGCAAGCAGTAGAGCGTCGTCTACTTTTACATTCTTGAAGTTAATGTGCGCCTGGTCTCGGGTTAAATCGATGACGCCATCGGGAATGATTTCGACTCCGGCATGATCGACCGGAACTTCGTATAATGCGATGCCCTCATTACTCTGGGCTTTCACCACCAGGGTATCTACTTTTTTTGCATCTTGAACATAGTAGGCGCTGCCGGTAAGTTCGCCGTTTTGCAGCGTGACGTCGCAATCGCCTGAAAGCCATGATCCATTTTTTGTAGTGGTAGCCAGGGTTGCTGATTTCCCCGTTGCAATTTCACCGAGCAAGCGGTGAGCCGCCGGAGTTTCGCATTCTCGAAGCACCAGAGTGGCATTAGCCGTTGCAATAAAGGGTGATGGCAATGCGGCTTTGCCCGCCTGCTCAATTAGGCAGGTGAGGGCGACCAGGCTCATGCCCATACCGTCGTCGGCTTCTGGGACAATAACGGTGGTCCAGCCCAGCTCGACCATCTGTTGCCAAAGGTCTTTATCCCAGAGGCATTCTGGTTCGCGATGGGGATCGGGATTGCCCGCTACCAGTTGGTGTAGCTTGTCGGTGGGCAAGTTGTCCTGAAAGAATTTGATCGCACTGTCTTGCAGTAATTTCTCGTCTTCGCCGAAGGCAAAATTAATAGGTTGTGCCATGGTGCTCTCTTTTTTTTAAAGTCTTAGTTATTGAATTGTTTGGGGCGTCGATTAATGCGCCTTAAGCAATTAAACCGAGGTTTATTTATTTGGACTTAGCAAGTCCCAGTATGCGCTCGCCAAGAATGTTGCGCTGGATCTCACTGGCACCCACCGCAATGGTGACTCCGTAGGAGTTCATGTAAGCCATTGGCCATTCACCTTTAGCAGGCGCATTTTGGTCGTTGATATAGAGGGTGCTGCCAGCCCCTTCTATTTCCATAGCGAGGGCAGAGGCGTCCTGCCGGATCTCGGTCATCAGCAGTTTTGCCTGTAAGGGTATCCTCATGGGATGATCACAAAGCGCGGCAACCCGTGAGCGACGGGCGCCCTGTTTCGAGCCTTCCTGGCGGATAATCATTTTCATGATCTCGTCGCGCAGCACGGCGTCGTCCGCTGCTGTGACTCCGTTACGAGGAGAGTTCTTCGCTAGATCCATTAAGGCATAGGCATCGCCCACGCTGCTCTTTTTGTCGCCACCTCGGCCACTGGATGGCGTCACCATGGGGCCAGCACTGCGTTCGTGAAGGAGAGTGGTTTGAGCAACTTGCCAGCCTTTACCCAGATCCTCCAGCAGGTAGTCGTCGGTGATTTCCAGGTTATCGAAAAACACTTCGTTAAACCCAGTTTCTCCGGTGATTTTGATCAGCGGCTTAACCGTGACGCCGCTGCCCAGGGCTGCTTTGATGGGTACCACAAAATAAGAAAGTCCATCGTATTTTTCAGACTTGTCGGTGCGCAGCAAGATAATCATCCAGTCGGCAAAATGTGCCAGCGACGTCCATACCTTGTGTCCGTTAATAATCCATTTTCCTCCCTTGCGCTCAGCGAAGGTCTGCACATTAGCAAGATCGGAGCCAGCGCCCGGTTCACTAAAGCCCTGACACCAGATGTCTTCGCAGGAAAACAAGTGGGGTAGTAAGCGTTCTCTCAGCTCTTTTTTGCCGTGAAAATGAATGGTGGGCGCAGCCATGCCGAGGCCGAGAATATTAGGCAGGAAAGGCCTTCCGGCGCGTTGCATCTCCTGATTCGCAATCATCTGGCAGTCGGTTCGGCCAGCACCGCCTTCAGCCACAGGATAATCGCACCCGACCATACCGGCATCGTAGGCTGCTCTTTGCCAACCGCGGAGGTAATCGAGTTGGTCAGTGGTCATAATCTCGATGGCGGATTGCGGTAATCGCACCGGCGGTTCACCGGGATTATTGTCTTTTAACCAATCTCGACAGTGGATACGAAACTCGGCTTGTTCCGCAGAATCTGTTTTAAGATCTTTTGACATAACGTATGGCCCTTATTCTAAATGCCGATGAGTAGTGTGGGATTATTAAACGTCAATCTTATCACGATATAAACGCATAAAGCTGCGCGAGAAAAGGCTGCTTTCATGTAGTCTAAGGTGTAAAGCGCTTTGCGCGTAGTGGACTTCCCAGCTTAAAAATGCTCCTATGGCCGGCTCGAATTTTACGGAGTCCCGGAGTAGTTATGACCGAAGATAAACGATTTGCAGAAGCAGTAGCGATAGCGAATATTCCTACCTTGCTGATGGTGTTGGTACATTTAAGCGGTGATAAAAGCTGGTTGCAGGAGCCATATAAGCCCAGACGCGCCAGCGGTATTGACGACAATGACAGTGGTGGTTTGGGCGAGGATATTCAGCAGGAAATTCGCGCGGCTGCATTGGAAGCTATTTTGGCCTGGAAAGCCGGTAAGCCGGAGGCCCTCGATCCCAGTGATCAGGATCTGGTGGAAATGCTGACGGTTGCCATGAGCGAAACTGTACCGGAACAATACGGCGCGATGACCTCCGCCCAGCTAGGCCAAACGCCGATGCTGTGGGACAAAAAAATAGATGTGCCAGAAGACTTCAAGGTGATCGTGATTGGAGCGGGTGTTTCTGGTCTATGTGCAGCGGTAAACCTACAGGCCGCGGGTATTCCCTTTCAGATGTTTGAGCGTCGTCATACAGTTGGTGGGGTGTGGCAGGAAAACCGCTATCCGGGTGCGGGTGTCGATACCCCTAATCATCTCTATTCTTTTTCTTTTGCATCCTACGACTGGTCTGCCTACTTTGTGTTACGCGATGAGTTACAGGACTATTTCGAAACCGTCGCTGGTGATTTTAATCTGAAAGATTCTATTCAGTTCGATACGGATGTTATTTCCTGTATTTATCAGGAAGACACTCAAATCTGGGAAGTTAAGGTCAAGGATTCAAGCGGTGTTGAAACCACCCACATCGCTAATATCGTGATCAGCGCCGCAGGAGTCTTTAACCCCCCTGCATTTCCTGATATCGAAGGACTCGATAGCT
>JAUUYV010000170.1 GCA_030590275.1 Porticoccaceae bacterium | reverse complement strand
GGTTCTCCAGCCTTTAGTTGCTAATGCACTCGTTAATACACCTGATACTAAGGCGGAAGCTGAAGTAGCTCTCGGCTTTAATCTGACTGCAAGTGCCAATCTGACTGCAAGTGGCAGAAAATCTGCGCACAAATCTCAAATAGATAGTCAAACCACTTCAGCGCCTTCTATAGCAGTATCTTCTACGCTCTCTTCTACGCTCTGCCACGAGGAGATGTCCAGCGGGCAGACTCAATCCGATTCCTGCAAGCTTGGTTGTGATAATGGTGAACTGTGCTCAAGCACTTGTGTTTCCAGTTATGTTCCCCAACATAATATTTTATTCGCCTGTTCAGAAGGACAGCACGCCAGGCCTATTATTGCTGCCACGAATCATTTCATCTCCGCTACACCTGCTCGTATTTATTACCCTCCTAAAACTTCCTGATTTCCCGAAGTAGTATTTCTGCGCGAGGATTTAACTACCCTTAGGCAGATCCGGTTTTTATACCTAAATATTTACCGACTTCGTATGCTGGTTTTATACCAGGCATATATTGAAATGACGGAGTAACTATGAACAACTCCTATCCTGAACCGAGGACTGGCGTTAGCTTTAGTAAGAGAATAAAGCCTTTAATAATCTGTGTTATCGGTGTGTTTTCTTTATATTCGGCAACTCATATTAACGCCGCAGACTTTGGCGACAACACACACCTGAATGTCACCATGGCCATTGCCAATGCTGTTCGGGACAATCCGAATCTCGCCGAGATGCAAGCACGTTATGTAGCCTTTAAAGAAATCCCATCACAACAAGGCGCTTTACCAGATCCGGTCCTGAGCCTGAATGCCTTGAACCTGCCTTCGGATAACTTCCACGTTGGCGAGGAAGCCATGACCCAAATGCAGATTGGCATCAGTCAATCATTCCCCTTTCCCGGCAAGTTGGCGTTAAGAGAGGAGGCCAGCGAGTTTGAGGCACAGGCGGCGGGACATTCTGTTGATGAGACGCGGCTGCGCTTGATAAATAATGTTAAACGTAGCTGGTGGCAATTATTTTATCTGGATCGCGCGTTGGATACTCTCAAAAGCAACCAGGTTCTGCTTCGGAATTTTATTCAGGTCGCTCAAACAAAATACGAAGTTGGCGATGGCTTGCAACAGGATGTGTTGCTGGCGCAACTGGAATTATCCAAATTAATGGACCGTAAAATAGAACTACAGGCGATCCGAGATAGTCAGGTAATTCAGTTAAATGTGCTGATGAATATACCGCCTAATACCCCAATAACGGTTAGAAAAACGGTTTCAGTGACCATGCCAAAGGTTGCCGAAGATACTGTCCTGTACCAACGCGCGGAAACCTCTAGACCCCTGCTTCAACAACTAAACAAACATGTTGGTGCAGCGAAGTCACGACTTGAACTGGCCAAAAAAGACTATTATCCGGATTTTAAGCTAGACGTGGCTTACGGTGATAGACGAGGTGACAATCCGATGCCACGGGGCGATTCGCGGACGGATTTTGTATCGCTTATGTTCAGTGTAGACCTGCCGATTCGTACCGAACGTCGGCAATCGAAAGCTGTAAAACAACGCAGCTCCGAACTCGCGAAGAATCGTTATGCCCGGCAGGATAAACAGGGTGTTATCCGGTCCGACATATCTCTGGCCGTTACCGATTATCGACGTGCCCAACAACAATTCTCTCTGTTTAAACAGGGCATTATTCCTCTGGCTCGGCAAACGGTTTCATCCATGTTGGTCGGCTACCAGGTTAATGAAGTGGATTTTCTTAACCTGGTACGCAGTCAGGTCACCCTGTTCAACTATCAACTTCAATATTGGCAGGCACTCACCGAAGCTAATCAGGCACTATCCCAGCTGGTCGCTGCTGTAGGCGAGGAGAACATCTATGAATAAGTCAATTATCATCACTGGTATTTTGACGCTTACAATAGGCTTAGCCACGGGGTACTGGTTGTCCGAGCGTTTCACCAAACTGCCGGCAGTATCCATGGATAGCACCCGAGATACGACCCCAGACAAAAAAGAGCCAATTTTTTACCGACACCCGATGGACCCCTCCATCACATCTCCGGTACCCGCTAAAGGCTCCATGGGTATGGATTACCTACCGGTCTATGCAGATGGTAGTGTCAGCAATAGTGACCTGGCAGGCAGCGTCAAAATTGATCCTGTTGTAGTGCAGAACATCGGTGTCCGCACCACCATTGCTACTCGGCAATCTTTAAGCCGTACCATACGAGCCGTCGGCCGTGTGGATTTTGAGGAGGAAAAGATGGCCCACCTGCACCCCAAGGTAGAAGGCTGGGTAGAAGATATTCGCGTCGATAAAACCGGGCAAAATGTCGCCTTTGATGACATTTTATTCAGCATCTATTCGCCCAAGCTGGTTTCCACACAACAGGAATACCTGCTCGCCCTGAACAATCTCGAGGCTCTAAAAAACAGTCCTTTTGACGACATCAAGCGCGGAGCTGAAGAATTGGTAAAAAGCTCTCGCGAGCGATTACGGCTGCTGGACGTCGCAGACCATCAAATCCACGAGCTTGAACAAAGCCGCGAAATTAAAAAAACCCAGCACATCCATAGCTCCGTTGCAGGCACGGTTATCCGTATTGGTGCTCGGCAAGGCCAATATGTCACCCCAAAAACCGAGATTTATATGATCGTGGATTTGACTCAAGTCTGGGTATATGCGGATATTTATGAGTATGAATTACCCTGGGTGAAAGTGGGCGACAAGGTGGCAATGACCCTGGCTGGCGTGCCTGGTCTTACCTTTAAAGGTCAGCTCTCTTATATCTATCCTTACGCCGAATCAAAAACACGTACCACTAAAGTGCGGCTTATTTTTGATAATTCTGAGTTATTGTTACGCCCAGATATGTTTTCAGAAGTGCTGATTTACACCGACACCCTGGATGATGCTGTAGTGATACCCGCTGAAGCAATTATTCGTTCTGGGGCAAGCAATCAAGTCTTTGTGGTGCGCGGCCCCGGTAAATTCGAACCCCGGCCCGTAGAGCTGGGCTTTGAATCCCATGGTCAGGTGGCAATATTAAGTGGCCTTGAGGCCGGTGAAGAAGTAGTTACCTCCGCTCAATTCCTACTTGATTCCGAGTCTAAACTCCGGGAAGCCACGGCTAAAATGCTGCAACAACTTAACGAACAAGCTCCGGTTAGTAACAAAAATAGTAGGCGCGGGGAGTAATGCGATGATTAATGCCATTATTAACGCGTCCCTACGTGATCGTTTCATGGTCTTGATCGCCACCGCGATTATTACTCTGGTTGGGATATTCGCGGTCAGGAACGTAGCCCTGGATGCGATACCTGATTTATCCGATGTGCAGGTAATTGTTCTTACCAAGTATCCGGGGCAATCCCCACAAGTCGTCGAAGATCAGGTGACCTATCCGCTCACCACCTCAATGTTGGCCGTGCCCAATACAAAAGTTGTGCGGGGTTATTCTTTCTTTGGTCTGTCCTTCGTGTACATCATTTTTGAAGACCACACGGATATGTACTGGGCTCGCTCGCGAGTGCTGGAGTCGCTTAATTATGTCAGCGGTCGGCTACCACAGGGCATTACACCCACGCTAGGGCCAGATGCTACCGGCGTTGGCTGGGTTTACGAATATGCCCTGGTCGATCGAAGTGGTAAACATGATCTGGCCCAGTTGCGCTCATTACAGGACTGGTATTTACGCTACCCATTACAGACCGTCGACGGTGTTGCCGAAGTTGCCTCGGTGGGTGGCTTTGTTAAGCAGTATCAGGTGGAAGTCGACCCGAACGCTTTGCTGCGTTATGACGTCTCCCTCAATAAAATAAAAACGGCTATCCAGATGTCCAACAAGGATGTTGGCGGTCGCTTGATTGAGATGGCTGAAACCGAATATATGGTACGCAGCCAGGGCTACATACAATCTCTGGACGACCTCAACAACATTCCGGTTGCAGTGGGTGTCGATGGCACACCGATCCGTCTGAAGGATGTCGCCCACGTCCATATCGGCCCGGAATTACGCCGTGGCGTGGTTGAGCTTAACGGTGAAGGAGAAGTGGCTGGCGGTGTAGTCATTATGCGTTTTGGTGAAAACGCTCTGGCCACGATTCAGGGCGTCAGAGCCAAATTAGACGAACTTAAAAAAGGTTTGCCAGAAGGCGTTGAGATAATCCCGGTCTACGACCGGGGCGACCTGATCGAACGCGCGGTAAGTAGTCTTACGACTTCCCTGATTCAGGAACTGCTGATTGTCAGTTTGGTGGTCGTTCTGTTTTTGCTGCACGCTCGTTCAGCTTTCGTCGCCATCATCACTTTGCCCCTGGGTATTCTCATGGCCTTTATTGTTATGCGCCTGCAAGGCTTAAACGCCAACATAATGTCTCTGGGCGGCATCGCTATTACCATCGGCGCTATGGTCGATGGAGCCATCGTCATGGTCGAGAACGCCCACAGCCGACTGGCGGAGGCCAGAGTAAAAAAAGGTTCTGATCTAAGCAACGATGAGCGTTGGCAAACCATAGCAGAGTCATCTCGGGAGGTTGGTCCAGCACTATTTTTCTCATTATTGGTTATCACCGTTTCATTTCTACCAATATTTACCATGCAGGCCCAGGAAGGTCGTATGTTCAGCCCTCTGGCCTTTACTGCCACCTACGCCATGGCGGCTTCTGCAATTTTAGCCATCACGCTGATACCGGTGATGATGGGGTATTTTCTGCGCGGCAATATTGTTGCTGAACATAAAAATCCGCTTAATCGTTTGTTGCACGCCCTGCATACTCCCGCATTAACTGCGGCGATGCGCTGGCGCTCGCTGACCATAATCGGTGCGTTTATCCTGCTGGGAATAACAGCCTACCCACTCTCAAAACTGGGTAGTGAATTTATGCCGCAACTGGACGAAGGCGATATTCTTTATATGCCCATTACTTTTCCGGGCATTTCTATTACCAAAGCGAAAGAATTGCTCCAGCAGACAGACAGGATTTTAACCCGCTTTCCGGAGGTGCATCAGGTCTTTGGCAAAGTAGGCCGGGCCGAAACGGCGACGGACTCGGCCCCCTTGTCTATGCTGGAAACCACCGTACGACTCTTACCAAAGGAAGATTGGCCTGACCCCAATAAAACAACTCGAGAACTGATGGCAGAAATGGATAAAGCGATACAGTTT
>JAUUYV010000061.1 GCA_030590275.1 Porticoccaceae bacterium | reverse complement strand
TGATGATGTCGCTCCTGTTTCCTATTCTCGCCCTTTATTGGCGGGTTAAAATAAATTTTCCTGAGGTATTCATTGAAAGTTATTTTACTCAGTAACGGCCATCGCGAATCCCGGACTTTTGAACTGGGTCGGTGGACTAGAGTGCTGGTGATAGCAGCAGTTTTGGCGTTACCCACCACGCTAGGTCTTGTTGTTGGGGCGTCCCTTAACGGGGGTGATGGAGCCCCTGCGTTGGCCAGTGGATTAAAATTTGAGATGGCTGGCCTAAGCAAATACCGGGATAAATTAGCGGCTGCAGAAAAACACGCTGAGAAGAAAGTTCAAGTTTTGACACTTAAGCTCGCGCAGTTGCAGGCGCGGATAGTTCGGCTCGATGCAGTGGGTGAGCGTGTTGCGGAGCTGGTCGGTCTGGATAAGGGTGAGTTTAATTTTGGTCGTCTTCCTCCAGTGGGGGGGCCGGAGCAACCGGGTCAGGCGGTAGAGCAAGCGGAAATTAGAGCGATGTTTCGCGACCTGGAAAATCAGCTCGATGACCGCGAACAACAATTAAATATACTGAAAGATATGATGGGCGATCGCGAGGTAAAGCGAGAGAGTACGGTTGCAGGCCAGCCGGTTAACGGCGGTTGGATGTCGTCCAGATTTGGTCGGCGCACAGATCCGTTTAACGGCCGAACAGTTTGGCATAAAGGCGTTGATTTTGCTGGAAAGGAAGGTTCGGATATTATTGCTGTAGCGGCAGGATTAGTGACTCGCTCAGAAACATACAAAGGCTTTGGGCGTATGGTCGAAGTGGACCATGGTGATGGTCTGGTGACGCGTTATGCTCACAATCGTGAAAACTTGGTGAGTGCTGGTGATATGGTAAAAAAAGGTCAGGTTATTGCCTTGATGGGTAATACCGGTCGGTCAACTGGCCCCCATGTGCATTTTGCGGTTTATAAGGATGGGAAGGCAGTAAATCCAGCTAAGTATATACGTCGCACCACCCTCTGAAGTAAGCTATTGTTCAGTTCGACCGCACGCCTGTGGCGTGCGGTTTTTTCTATTTCAAGACTGAGATTCTAACGTGGTTGGTTCACTATTTAAAAAAATAATAGGTACTAAAAACGATCGGGAATTGCGTCGTTTAGGGAAGATAGTCAAGAGTGTTAGTGCCGTCGAAGACGATATTAGCAGTCTCGACGATGTTGGACTCAAAAATAAGACCTTCGAATTTCGAGAGCGTGTTGAAAACGGCGAAACCCTCGAAGATATCATGCCCGAAGCCTTCGCCGTAGTACGTGAAGCCGCAGATCGAACTCTTGGTCTACGGCATTTTGATGTGCAGTTGATTGGCGGTGCGGTTCTGCACGAAGGCAAAATTTCCGAGATGCGTACCGGCGAAGGCAAGACACTGGTCGCTACATTACCTGCATACCTGAACAGCCTTACGGGTAATGGGGTGCACATCATTACCGTTAATGATTATCTCGCTCGTCGAGATGCCCAGTGGATGGGGCCCGTATATCACGCCCTGGGGCTAAGCGTTGGAAGCATCCAGTCCTTTGCGGGCCCGGAGCTACCTAATTCTTTTGTTTACGCAGGCGCTACAGACGCGAATCCAGAAGGCGCGATGGTGCCCGTGAGTCGCCGCGAGGCCTACGGGGCTAATATTACCTATGGCACCAATAACGAATTTGGTTTTGATTATCTGCGCGATAATATGGCATTAAGTCTGGAGGATAAAAGTCAGGGCGTACTTGCCTATGCGATTGTAGATGAAGTGGATTCAATTCTGATCGATGAATCCCGTACGCCCCTGATTATCTCGGGAGCGGCACAGGACAGTGCGGCTGTTTATAAAAAAATAAATATTCTGGTTCAAGTTTTGGTGCGCCAGGCCGAAGAGTTAGAGCCTGATACAGGAGCGAATGAAGAGCACCCAGAAGAGGATAAAGGCCACTTCATCATAGACGAAAAAATGCGCCAGGTAGAATTAACCGAGTCTGGTCACGAGATTATTGAGAGCCTGCTGGTGCGGGAGAGTTTGCTGGAACCCGATGATAATCTTTACCAGGCGTCAAATTTAGGCCTGTTGCATCATGTGCACAATGCTCTGCGTGCCCAACATTTGTTCCATCAGAATGTGGAATACATCGTGCAAAATTCCGAGGTAGTTCTGATTGATGAGCATACTGGCCGCACGATGTCGGGTCGGCGTTTATCGGAAGGCCTGCACCAGGCCATCGAAGCAAAGGAAGGGGTAACAATTCAGAACGAAAGCCAAACCATGGCTTCCACTACATTTCAAAACTATTTTCGTCTTTACAATAAGCTGGCGGGTATGACCGGTACTGCCGATACCGAGGCTTACGAGTTTCAGCAAATTTACGGATTGCAAGTCGTCGTCGTTCCCACCAATACGACGGTTAGGCGCGACGATATGAATGACCTGATTTTTCAGACTGAAGAGGAAAAGTACGACGCGGTGGTGGAAGATATTCAGTCGTGCATTGAAAAAAATGCTCCGGTTTTGGTAGGTACGGCTTCGATAGAAACGTCTGAGAGTATGTCTCGATTGCTAACGGAAAGATCAATTGATCACAAGGTGCTCAATGCCAAGTTTCACGAGCAGGAAGCTCATATCGTGGCGCAGGCTGGTCGGCCAGGAGCATTGACTATAGCCACTAATATGGCGGGTCGTGGTACCGATATCGTACTGGGCGGCAGCTGGGAAGCTGAAATTGCTGAACTGGACAGTCCGTCTGAAACAGAAGTTAGTCGTATTAAAGCCGAATGGCAGGTGCGACACGATCAGGTGATTGAGGCGGGAGGCCTGCACATTCTGGGAACAGAGCGCCACGAATCCCGCCGTATCGACAATCAGCTGAGGGGTCGGGCAGGACGCCAGGGGGATCCTGGAGTTACCCGCTTTTATCTGTCGATGGAAGATAATTTGATGCGTCTGTTTATCACCGATCGGGTGAAAGGCATCATGGGTGCTATCGGTCTCGAAAAAGGTGAGGCCATTGAGCACCGTATGGTGACCAATGCGGTCGAAAAAGCACAGCGCAAAGTAGAAGGTCGTAATTTCGATATTCGTAAACAGCTTTTGGAATACGATGATGTCGCTAACGACCAGCGCTCGGTGATCTATCAACAGCGTGACGAGTTGCTGGAGGCTGAGACAATTACTGAGCTTATTTCGGTGATGCGTGATGATGTTGTTAATGACATTGTAAGTGGGTTTATCCCGCCACAGAGTCTAGCTGAGCAATGGGATGTTGACGCGCTTGAAGGGGAGCTCAAGCAGGAATTTGGGCTTGAGCTTCCGCTACAATCCTGGTTGGACGATGATGAGCGTCTTCACGAGGAAGGCCTAAGAGAAAAAATTGTAGAAGCGGCGGAAGATTTATACGCTCAGAAGACTCGTGAAATTGGTCCGGACATTCACCAACTGGAAAAACAGGTGATGTTGCAGATCCTTGATAATTTATGGAAAGAACACCTCTCCAATATGGATCATCTGCGTCAGGGTATCGGTTTACGCGCCTATGGCCAGAAAAACCCCAAGCAAGAATATAAGCGAGAATGCTTTGAGCTGTTTGAGGAGATGTTGCATAACATTAAACACGAAACCATTCAGTTTTTGTCCAGAATACAGGTGCGCCGCGAGGATGAAGCGGAAGAGCTGGAGAGTCAGCGTCGTGAAGAGCTGGCGGCGCAACAGCTTGACTATCAACACGAGCAAGCCAGTGCTCTCACTGAATCATCGGCTCAGGCTGTCGGCGCTGACTTAGACAGGGCTAATCCAGATCCTTACGTGCGTACAGACCGCAAAATAGGCCGTAACGAACCCTGTCCCTGTGGCTCCGAAAAGAAATATAAGCAGTGCCATGGTCAGCTGAGCTGACTTTGTTAACTTAAGAAAGGAACTAAGTTCTGTGGCTGTTGGAAACGGTGATTTCCCCCTATTACCTCCGGTAGCCGGGTTTCGACTGGGTACCACTAGCGCAGGTATAAAAATACCGGGGCGCAAAGATCTGGTGGTGATGGAATGCGTCAGGGGTAGTTCTATCGTAGGAGTTTTTACCCGCAATGCTTTCTGTGCTGCTCCAGTGCAAGTTGCCAAAAGTCGTTTGGAGCGACTGGATTCTACGGGGGCTTTAAAGAATAGCGCGAGCGAAAACCCTGGGGGTAGCTCCTGTTACTTTGTGGTTAATACTGGTAATGCCAATGCGGGTACTGGTGAGCAGGGTATCGCAGATGCTTTATCAATTTGCACATCGGTATCCGAGCACGTTGGAGTTGCAATAGAGCAGGTGCTGCCATTTTCGACTGGGGTGATTGGTGAGTTTTTGCCAGTCGACAAAATTGTTGAGGCTTTGCCAGCTGCAATTAGTGTGATGACAGAAGACGCCTGGCAGGCAGCGGCTGAGGGTATTTTAACAACAGATACCAGGCCCAAGGGTGCATTTCGCAAGATCGAAATTGATGGTGTGATAGTAACGGTAGCTGGTATTGCCAAGGGTAGCGGGATGATAAAACCTGATATGGCAACCATGCTGGCTTTTGTCGCTACTGATGCAAAGGTCGCTGAGGGTTTGCTGCAGCAAATTTTGGTGGAGGCCGCGGAGCGATCCTTTAACCGGATTACGGTGGATGGTGATACCTCGACTAACGATTCTGCCATGCTGGTAGCAACGGGCTGCTCAGGCTTGTCGATAACAGCAGGGGAAAACGAACTGGCCCTGAAAACGGTAGTTGCTGAGGTGTGCTGTGAACTGGCACAAGCTATTGTTCGCGATGGTGAAGGCGCTACTAAATTTGTAAGCGTAAACGTCCGTGGAGGAGGCTCGTCCCGGGAGTGTCTGGACGTGGCCTATACCGTAGCGGAATCCCTCCTGGTTAAAACCGCCTTGTTTGCTGCAGATCCAAACTGGGGGCGGGTACTAGCGGCTATTGGCCGTTCAGGCATAGACAAACTTGACGTTGATAAAGTTCGGGTCTGGTTAGGCGATGTGCTGATTGCAGAGTGTGGAGGTCGTGCCGAGAGTTACACCGAGGCAGCGGGGCAGTTGGTGATGGATCGCGAGGAAATTACCATTGGTATCGACCTGGGTCGCGATACCAGGGACATCAGTTTTGAAGAAACCATCTGGACGACGGATTTATCACACGACTATATTCGAATTACTGCCGAATATCGGAGCTGAGAAACCCCCTGTCCATGTGGTTGCCGGTGTGATTTACAGCGCCGATCGAAGCCGAGTGTTAATCGCGCGTCGGCCCGACCATCTGCACCAGGGGGGTAAGTGGGAATTTCCTGGCGGCAAGGTGGATGTAGGTGAAAATCCGCAGCAGGCCCTATGTCGGGAGTTGCGAGAAGAGCTAGCCCTGGAAACCATTCATTGCGAGCGATTGATGGTAGTCCACCACGATTACGCCGACAAATCGGTACTACTGGATGTGTGGCAGGTGCTGGGGTTTTCGGGTACACCGGTAGGGAACGAAGGACAAGCGGTGGTCTGGGTCGATCTTGATCAGCTCAGCACTTACGAATTTCCGGCGGCAAACCAGCAGATAGTGGCGCTGGTGAGTGGCAAGTTGCTAAAAAGTTAAGTCTGTTGTTTTTTTGTTTATGGATATTGGTTAGCCAGACCACTGTTTTTTTGGTTAACGTTTTTATCAGCTATTTTCTGAATTGCTGTCTGCATCCACTGCGAATAGCTCAGCGTTCTCTCCGCTGGGCTCCATAAGCTCTACTCCGGCTATCCGATGATTTTCGCCAGCCCAGTCACCAAAATCAATGCGCTTACAGCGCTCAGAGCAGAATGGTCGGTGAGGAAACTTATCGTTCCAGTGCACTGGTTTTTTACAGTTTGGACACTGGACAACGAGCTTGTCTGTCATCGTTGAGTTTTTTCTTTAGCGAGTTGTAGATATTGCCCATGCAGAGTTTCTACCGGCTGGCTCAGGGAGCCCAGGTCACCACTGTTGTCGATGCAATCGTCTGCACGTTGTTGGCGTTCTGAACGAGACATTTGTGCTGTCATAATTGCTTTGATCTGCGTTTCGCTATTGTCGTCTCGGGCTGCAGCTCGCTCCAGCTGCAGCGTTTCTGGCACATCTACTAACAAAGTACGACCCACCATATTATGCTGGCCACTTTCAAACAGCAGTGGTGATTCCAGCATGACGTAGGGGCTGGTCGCGGATGCTAATTCCGCTGCAATCCAGTCTCGGATTCGGGGATGAAGTAATGTTTCGAGCCACAGACGTTCCTCCTCCTTATCAAAAACTAGCTTGCGAAGAGCCGCCCGGTCAAGAGTGCCATCCGTCTGTAAGATGTCAGTGCCAAAATGCTCGGCGATTTCAGTTAAAGCGGGGGTGCCTTTTTCTACCACCTTGCGGGCGGCGAGGTCGGCATCAACTACTTTAATACCGAGTTTTCGAAATTCCGCAGCAACCGCACTTTTACCACTGCCGATGCCACCTGCGAGGCCGACTATGAACATAAGAATATTTAACCCAGAATTAGTTTAAGAGTTGGTTCGAGAATTAAGTTAATAATGAATTTGGTGCTAGTTTAGTTGAATAAGCCCAAATACGAAGAAGTTATTTTCTCGCCCATTAGCAAGGCTGTCCAGCCTGCAATCGCCAGGTAAGGTCCAAAGGAGATGGGAGATTGTTTGTCGCGACCCTGAATGACAATGGTCAAGGTTCCCACAATAGCTCCAACCAGGGACGATAGCAGGATAATCAGTGGTAGTTGTTGCCAGCCGAGCCAGGCTCCGAGTGCGGCGAGTAGTTTAAAGTCGCCATAACCCATGCCGTCCTTGCCTGTCAGTAATTTAAATAACCAGAATATTGACCACAATGACAGGTAGCCTGCAGCAGCCCCTATAACGGCACTGGATAGATCGGTAAACAGGCCTGATGTGTTAACCAGCAGACCGAGCCACATCAAGGGCAAAGTCAGGATATCCGGCAGCAGGCGATGATTGAGATCGATTGCGGTCAGAGCAATCAGAACCCAGGTGAATAATACCGCTAGCGCGCCCGTAGATGTCGCTCCAAAAGCATAGACTACGGCCGCCGTCAGCAGTCCGCAGAGCAGCTCGAGCAGCGGGTATTGCAGAGAAATAGAAACGGTGCATGCGTGGCAGCGGCCTTTAAGTAAAAGGTAACTGAGCACTGGAATATTTTGCCAGGGTTTAATGGGTGCTGCGCAATGCGGGCAGTGTGACCCTGGGAACACCAGGTTTATTTTAGGGGCGTCGGCTTCCGACTCTATGCCGAGAAAGTCTAGCGACTCTCTGCGCCAGGCTCCCTGGAGTTGCAATGGTAGGCGATAGGTCACTACGTTGAGGAAACTACCTACCAGCAAGCCGAAGATAAAACTAAAGGTGAGTAAGGGGTAGCCGGAGAGCATCTCAGACATCTAGGACTCCGCTGTTTAAGGAAATTAGTTTAATGGAGCGAGGTTTAATGAAACTAGATGTTAGATGACCTGGCCGAGGTTAAATATGGGCATGTACATCCCGATCAGCAAGCCGCCCACCACTACCCCGAGTACGGCCATAATCATGGGTTCGAGCAGGGTAGTCAGGTTGTCAACAGAGTTATCCACCGACTCTTCATAATGATCGGCAGCTTTTGCCATCATTTCATCGACAGCACCGGACTCTTCACCGATGGAAGTCAATTGCAACAACATGGTAGGGAATATTTCAGCAGACTTCATGGCAGTGTGCATGGCTACGCCTGTACTAACATCATCGCGCACCTTCAAAATAGCATCGCTGTACACGGAGTTCCCCGCGGCACCCGCTACGGACTCCAGTGCTTCAATCAACGGTACACCCGCTGCAAAAGTGGTCGACAAAGTACGGGCAAAACGGGCCACGACGGCCTCTTGAAGGATCTGCCCGATAATAGGTACTTTGAGCACAAACCTGTCCATACCTCGTGCAACCGCCTCGGATCTTTGCAGAGCTTGCTTGAAGGCATATAAGGCTCCGAAGGCCATCAGTAAGGCAGGTACCCACCATTTTTGGACAAATTCGGACAAATCAATTAGAAATTGAGTAAATGCAGGTAAGGAGGCGCCGAAACCTTCATAAGTGCTAGAAAATACTGGCAC
>JAUUYV010000008.1 GCA_030590275.1 Porticoccaceae bacterium | reverse complement strand
GACTGGATCGCAATGGATTTGTTTTCTCAGGCCGAGCACGATGAGCAAGCGCAGGCGGTTTTGGTGAGCCCGTCCGCTGGCTTTCTCGATAAGGTCGAGGACAGCATGAGACGTTTATTGCCCACAATGGAGCGACGCTCGGTGATCGAGGCATCGCTTCGGGGGCGCGGCGCGTTTATCGAAGTGCGGGATATAGAAGAAGCCCTTAGCGTAGCCAATCGCATCGCACCCGAACATCTGGAGTTATCTGTGGCCAATGCGGAAGACTGGCTGCCTAAAGTCCGCCATGCTGGGGCAGTGTTTTTGGGTCGCTACACACCAGAAGCCTTTGGGGATTATTGTGCTGGGCCCAACCACGTACTACCGACCTCGACTACTGCAAGGTTTTCGTCGCCGCTTGGGGTCTATGACTTCCAGAAAAGGACGTCGATTATTCAGTGCTCGCCCGAAGGTGCCTCGACTTTGGCCAAAACTGCGTCGGTACTGGCGCGGGGCGAGTCGCTAACTGCTCACGCACGGTCTGCGGAATATCGCATAGTGGACAAAGATAGGTCGTGAGCAAGCGTTACTGGAGCGACTTTGTACACAGCTTAACTCCCTATGTTCCGGGGGAGCAGCCCCACAACGAGCAGCTGGTCAAACTCAATACCAACGAAAACCCTTATGGACCTTCTCCGCGAGTGAGGGAGGCTATTGGCGCTCAGCTCAACGAGGACTTGCGCTTATATCCGCCGCCAGAAGCTAATGAGCTGAAGACAACAATTGCCCGTTATTATGGAACGCGGGAATCTCAGGTTTTTGTTGGTAACGGTTCCGACGAAGTCTTGGCGCATATTTTTTATGCCCTGTTTAAGCACGAAAAACCAGTTTTGTTTCCCGATATCACCTACAGCTTTTATCCGGTGTATTGTGGATTGTACGGTATTGATTATGAAACGGTCGCACTTGACGACGACTTTAAGGTTGTCGTCAATGATTACCGTAGACCGAATGGGGGGATTATTTTTGCCAATCCCAATGCGCCTACCGGGCTTTTGCTGCCGCTGTCAGATATAGAGGCTTTGCTCGCCGATAACCAGGATTCCGTGGTGGTGGTCGATGAGGCCTATATCGATTTTGGTGGTGAATCTGCTATTGGTCTGGTAAGACGTTATCCCAATTTGGTGGTCGTGCAAACCCTGTCTAAATCGCGGGCTCTTGCCGGTTTGCGGCTAGGGTTCGCCATCGCCGATGAGGGTTTGATTGAAGCCTTGCAGCGTGTCAAAAACAGTTTTAACTCCTACCCTCTAGATCGTCTTGCTATCGCTGGTGGCATAGCGGCTTTTGGGGATGAGGAGTATTTTCAGTTACGCCGGAAGCAGGTCATGGCTAGCCGAGAGGGCCTGGTGTCAGAGCTCCGGCGAATGGGTTTTGAGGTTTTGCCTTCAGCAGCTAACTTTGTGTTTCTGCGTCACGGGCGGCACATCGCTGTCGATCTGGCTTTGGCCTTGCGAGAGAGGGGCGTTCTAGTTCGCCACTTTAAGCAATCTCGAATCAAGGATTATTTGCGAGTTACTGTGGGCGATGAAAAACAAAACCGATTATTCGTTCAGGCTGTCGAATCAATACTTTAAAGACGTGCTACTTCGAAGGCTGGTTCCCGGCCTGCTGGCTGTCAATTTATGACTTGTGCCCCGTTGCCTGAGCTTGCAGGCCTGGGGTTCGAGGGCGCACGGACTCCCGCTATAGCGGTCACATCATTTACCTGATTATCTCGAATAATTCGTAGCCGTACGGGGTCGCCTGGTTTTAAATTGGCGACCAGATTGGCGGCGTGAGCCCCATCGGTGACAATATTGCCATTCATATGGGTAACAATGTCACCTGGCTGCAGGCCTGCTGTGTATGCAGGGCCACCAATCTGTACATGGGTAATTATTAATGCGTAGGGGGGGGAGAGACCCATGCTCTGAGCTAGCTGTGGAGATAATTGTTGGGCCCGCACTCCTAGTGATCCACGAATGACGCGGCCGTGCTGCACCAGGTCTTCTAATACATCGATGGCAGTTTTTACAGGGATAGCAAAGCCGATACCTACAGAAGAGCTTTCGTTCAGTGTCGCGCTATTGATGCCCAGCAGGTTGCCATAGGCATCGATCAGCGCGCCGCCGGAATTGCCCTGGTTAATAGCGGCGTCAGTTTGTAAGAAATTTTCAAAGGTGTTGAGTCCTAGTCCGGTGCGCTCCCTTGCACTGATAATTCCCTGGGAGACTGATTGACCCAGCCCAAAGGGGTTGCCGATGGCTAAAACAACGTCGCCAACCCGAGTTTGGCCGGAATTGCCGATTGCGATTGGCGACAGCTTGTCCAACGTAATTTGCAGCACGGCCAGATCAGTTTCTGGATCTAAGCCCACCAACCGAGCCTGTGCTTCGCGGCCGTCGTACAGCAGAACGATGATCTCATCGGCACCTGCAACTACGTGGTGATTGGTGAGAATAAACCCATCGACGCTAACAATGACTCCAGAGCCCAGCGACGAGGCCATCCGTTGTTGCTGAGGTTGTGCGCTGCCATCGTAGTAACGCTGAAAGATGGGGTTGTTTAGCAGTGAATGTTGGCCTCGGGGTAGCAGTGTCCGGGTATAAATATTAACAACAGCTGGCGCAGCGCGGCGTACTGCTGCGGAATAAGAGACGGTATCTCTGGTGATAGTTCTAATCGGTGCTGAAGTGCCAGTAACGACGGGGCTGTCGAGAGTAGGCGTGGGAACCGATTGCCGGTTTAGGGATAATAATGCGAGAGTGAGAGCTGCTGCCAACAAACCGGTTACTATGGGCCAGACAATGTTACGCATTTGTTTATCGAAGGTTGGTCGTCAAAGTGAGCATGGTTGGGGGTGGTCAGCTTTAAAATAAATGCGAATATTTGATCATCATGTGCTTGATCACTGTGTGGTGGATATACGGCTGGTGAATCTGGTTCCCAGGACTTTACTAGATCCTTAGACGGTAAGTCGTTTCATTGCCATACGCTAAGCGTTATTATGGCACAAACACTAGCCTAATCTCTGTGATGCAGTCCTTCTGCCTCGCTGGGGTTTTGGCGTCTCCAGAAACCACTAGGAAGTATTATGAACGGATCGGTAAAGGCTAGTCTGGTTAAACCCCACGGTGCAGAAGCGCTAAAAACCCTGTTGCTGGAGGGCAAGGAGCTCGCTGCCGAAAAAGGCCGCGCGGAATCGTTCCCTAAAATCGAGCTGGCATCTCGGGAAGTAGGTGACCTGATTATGCTAGGTATCGGCGGGTTTACTCCCCTCGATGGATTCATGGGAGAGGCCGACTGGCGTAGTGTTTGCGACGACATGTGTTTAGCTAACGGCTTATTTTGGCCGATTCCTATTACTTTGTCGGTGAGCAGTGAGCAAGCCAAAACTCTGAAGGTCGGTGATGAGGTGGCCCTGGTCAACCCCGAAGATGGCGAGCTTATGGGGTCTATGGAGATTGCTGAGCAATATCCAATTGATAAGGCTCATGAGTGTCAGCAAGTATTTAAAACCACCGATGTTGATCATCCTGGTGTAAAGATGGTGATGGAGCAGGGCGATGTCAATCTGGCGGGAACGGTTAAAGTATTTTCGCAGGGTGAATTCCCTGTTACTTACGCCGATACCTATATGACCCCCACTGAAACCCGCGCCCTGTTTGAAAAAAATGGCTGGTCGACGGTGGTTGCTTTTCAGACTCGAAACCCCATGCATCGCTCCCATGAATATTTGGCGAAGATTGCCATTGAGATTTGCGACGGGGTGATGGTTCATTCGCTACTGGGCAAGCTCAAGCCCGGTGATATCCCCGCTGATGTGCGCCAGGAGGCGATTAGTGTTTTGATCGACAACTATTTTGTTGATAACACAGTTGTACAGTCCGGATACCCGCTGGACATGCGCTACGCTGGACCCCGGGAAGCTTTGTTGCATGCCCTGTTCCGGCAAAATTATGGTTGTTCACATCTTATCGTTGGACGTGATCACGCAGGTGTTGGTGATTATTACGGGCCCTTCGATGCCCACCATATTTTTGACGAAATCCCTAAAGATGCCCTGGAAACCCAGGCTTTGAAAATCGACTGGACCTTTTGGTGTCATCGTTGTGGGACGATGTCGTCTATGCGAACCTGTCCCCACGGAGCAGAGGATCGCGTGTTGGTGTCTGGCACTAAATTGCGTGACGCTTTGTCTCAGGGAGAAGAGGTGGATCCTCATTTTTCTCGCCCAGAAGTGCTTGATGTCCTGCGCCGGTTTTATGCAACTATAGCGGACGAGGATAAGGGATAAACCGGCCCGAACATTTTGTTTGTTGAGGTCTGCCGGGTCTGCGATTACCCGGTTTTGACTGTGGGTTCATCCTCGTTGGTCTCGGACTCCTCTTTGTAGGACGGCGTTTGATCCAAACCGTAATCTTCGTCCAGTAGCCCCTGACTTGGGGCATAATCTTTTGGGGCTTCGTGGGACTGGGATGCTAGCAATGGCGGGCTTTTATGTTCCAGGTGGCTGAGGCCGCTGTTGTCGATTAGTTCCTGACTGATGTCCGGGTTTGCTAATGTGCTGGCACTACGAACCAGGTGTTTATGTAACTCCCTGTAGTTTTCACTCAGGTTGTTGACCAGGTTAGATGTCTTAACGAAGTGCTCGGCTACCTGCCGCTCATAAATGGCCTGTTTTTGTTTGGCTTCACGTAACTCTTCGCCAAGCTGCTTGCGTTTTCTGATGGGCGCGTAAAAGCCACGAGTGAGCAAAAACCCCAGAATTAACCCCCCAATAAGTGCGACCGCAGCGATCAATAAACTGCTTTCGTTCACGAATTACTCCTTTGATACCATGGTAAAGGCGGCCATTCTAGCGGCAATGATTGATCCCGTCGAACAGCGATAATTTTGCAGCAAATTTAGCCAAAATATCTGCCTTATGTCATTATCATCGCTAGCCTGTAATTTTAGGATTGTGTCATGGCTGCAAGCGAAATGGTATTGATACCAGGCCCCGCTGGGGACCTGGAGTTGGCGGTCGATCTAGGGGAAATCAAGAAAAACTCGAAGATCAACCCTCACGGTTTCCATGACCGCCTTGTCGTGGTTGTTGCTCACCCTCATCCGCTTTATGGCGGAGCAATGGATAACAAAGTGGTTACCACCTTGTCCGGCTTGTATCGCGAGTGTGGTTATGATGTGGTGCGTTTTAATTTTCGGGGAGTTGGCGCCAGTGAGGGGACTCACGACGAGGGAAGGGGCGAAGTAGATGACATGGTGGCGGTGGCTAAATACGCACTCGCACAGAGGCCTGATGCTCAACTGATTCTCGCAGGTTTTTCATTTGGGGCTGCAATAGCTGCCGCAGCGAGTGAAATCCTGTCGTGCCAGCAAATGGTGCTGGTAGCACCACCGGTGGATCGCTACTCTTTTGCTCCCAGCGGGGGGTTTACCTGCCCCACTGGGATAGTTGTTGGAGGGCGGGATGATATTGTTGACGCTGACTTAGTTGCAAAGTGGGCTCGTGATATGACCAATCCGCCTCAGCTCGTGTCTATTCCTGAGGCTAGCCACTTTTTTCATGGTGAATTGGTGGCATTGAAGGAAAAGTTGAGGCCTGTGGTGCAGAGTATGATGGCGGAAAACAAATAATCACAGGCTTGAATAGCCGGTTCCGTCTCGGTAGAGTGTGGTTTTGCAAGGTGTTCATGGTGTCGCTGATCTGCGGGACGCTTTTTCAAAGCTTTAGTGCTCGACAATTTCACACCGCGACTTTCTCACCAGAATGACACCACTCCAACGCTACCAGCACGATCTTCAACGCTCAGGTTTTTTGCGCGATGATGCTCAGCAGGCCGCGGTGGAAAAACTGCAGGTTCTGCATGACCGCTTAATCGCTGCGCCGCAGCAGGATATGAGTCTTTTCGATCGATTGTTCCGTAACCGCCGGGCAGCAAGGGTGTCGGGCTTGTACCTATGGGGTGGTGTTGGGCGCGGTAAAACTTACTTGATGGATAGTTTTTTTGAGAGCTTGCCTTTTCAGGACAAGCTGCGAGTCCACTTCCATCGCTTTATGAGGCGGGTGCACCGCGATCTCGACGCTTTAAAAGGGGAGAAAAATCCCCTGAAAAAAGTTGCCCAGGGTATCGCTTTAGAAGCGAGAGTATTGTGCTTCGACGAATTTTTTGTCTCCGATATAACCGACGCAATGATTTTGGGCATCCTGATGGAAGAGCTCTTTGCAAATGGCGTGACTTTGGTGGCGACATCAAATATTGCTCCGGATGGGCTTTACCAGAATGGCTTACAGCGGCAGCGCTTCCTTCCGGCGATAGCGTTGCTCAAACAGCACTGTGAAGTGGTCAATATCGACGGCGGTATTGATTATCGCTTGCGTAGCCTGGCTCAAGCTGATTTATACCATTACCCCCATGGCGAAATTGCCGAGCAATCCCTGAGGGAGGTGTTCGAAAGTTTGGTGCCGTCGCCTGAGGAGGTTCGCAAAGAGGTGATGCTCGAGGTGGAGGGGAGAGATATCCCCGCGCTCTATGTAGGAGAAGATGTTGCCTGGTTTGATTTTGCCGCACTCTGTGCGGGGCCGCGTAGCCAGAATGATTACATAGAACTTGCCCGTGAGTTCCACGCTGTGTTGGTCAGTGATGTTCCTCAGCTGTTTCGAGACATCGATGATCAGACGCGTCGTTTTGTTAATCTGATTGATGAGTTTTATGATCGCAATGTGAAGGTGGCTCTATCTGCGGCAGTGCCTTTGTCAGAACTGTATCGCGGCGGTGGCCTGGGCTTCGAGTTTGAGCGCACCAAAAGTCGTCTACGGGAAATGCAGTCTCATGATTATTTGGCGCGTCCTCATAAGCCCTAGCCTTACTGGTATAGAGGTCTATATTTTAATATTTTCTGCGTGAGGACCTTGCAGGAACGGGGTGCGGCGGGAGTTATTCTGGCTAGCTAATCAGCTTCCAGGTCCGACGTTACTATAAATTGGCAAAACTTAGCGGTTTTAGGCCTTGAAATAAGGGGGTTCTATCGGTAGAATCCGCCCTCTTTTTTTGCTCTTAACCCCATTGGCAGGTCGAGTTCCAGGCCGGACGTCAACAGGACACGCTCAATCTAACGCCAGGCGAATTTATAACGCGATGAAAACTTACAACGCCAAGTCCGAGACCGTAATCCACGACTGGTACGTGGTAGATGCTACGGACAAAACTCTCGGTCGTCTCGCTAGCGGTATTGCTCACCGCTTACGAGGTAAGCACAAACCAGAGTTTACTCCTCATGTTGATACCGGAGATTACATCGTTGTAGTCAACGCGGATAAAGTTCGGGTTACCGGTCGCAAGGCGACGGACAAAATCTACTATCGTCACACAGGTTTTCCCGGTGGTATTAAGGGCGTGAGTTTTGAAAAACTTATGGAGCGGGCGCCAGAACGTGCGATAGAGATAGCGGTTAAGGGTATGTTACCGAAAGGCCCCTTGGGTCGCGATGTGTACCGAAAACTGAAAGTGTATGCGGGTGATGTGCATCCGCATGCGGCGCAACAACCTAGGGTACTGGATATTTAGGACAAAAAATTATGGCAGACACCCGTTATTATGGTACCGGTCGGCGTAAAACCTCTTCCGCCCGAGTATTTATTTCTCCCGGCAACGGTGATATTAAAGTTAATGACCGTGCCCTCGACGCCTATTTTGGGCGCGAAGTGGCGCGCATGATTGTGCGGCAGCCGCTTCAGGTTGCTGATTGTGTCGATAAGTTTGATATCGACGTGACGGTTCGTGGTGGTGGTAGTTTTGGTCAGGCGGGTGCTATTCGTCATGGTCTGGCGCGAGCCTTGCTTTGCTACGATGAGAATTTACGCCCGGTACTGCGCAAAGCCGGTTTTCTGACTCGCGATGCCCGCGAAGTTGAGCGTAAGAAGGTTGGCTTGCACAAAGCACGCAAGCGGCCACAATTTTCCAAGCGTTGAAAACACCTTAGAGCAGCTATTGGTGCCCGGTCTTGTGCCGGGCTTTTTTTTGATTTAAAACAATTGGTTGCGATATATCTAGACAGATATTTCTTGTTAATTGTAGGTCTTTTGAGTAGTATGACTCGCCGTTTCTTGTTGCCCAGAAAAGGGCTGTGTCCCTGGCGCTGTTAAATTAGTTCGTCTGTCTTATCTTATCGCCAAGTTATAAGGAGAGCTCTGATGAGCAATGAGGGTGTAAATCTAACTCGCCGTCGGGTATTGACCGGAGCCACCTGTGTGGTCGGTGCTGTCGGTGCCGTGGGTGCTATGGTGCCGTTTGTGGGTTCGTGGCAGCCCAGTGCCAGAGCCAAGGCTGCGGGGGCGCCAGTCAAAATAGATATTGGCAAAATCCAGCCAGGAGAAATGATTACCGAAGCATGGCGCAGTCAGCCTGTTTATATTTTGCGTCGCACACTGGAAGCTGTGGAAGCATTAGCAGAGCTCGAAGACAGATTAAAAGACCCCGGCTCGGAGGAATCCAGGCAGCCGGAGTATGTTGACTCAAAAAAGCGCGGAATTAAAGACGAATACCTAATTTTAGTGGGTCTGTGTACGCATCTGGGTTGCGCGCCCGCATATCGCCCGGAGGTAGGTGCGGCTGACCTCAGTAAAGATGACGAGGAATGGCTAGGAGGCTTTTTCTGTGCTTGCCATGGCTCCAAGTTTGATCTGGCGGGTCGGGTTCACAAGGGTGTCCCGGCTCCAACAAACCTCGTAGTGCCACCACATTATTATGAGAGTGATAACGTTGTCGTTATTGGTGTCGACAAGGGAGCCGCAGCATGAGCCTGGTTATGAGTTGGTTAACAGCATTGTGGAAATGGGTGGATTCGCGCTTGCCGGTGCAGCGCGCCTGGGATACCCATATGGCTAAGTACTACGCACCCAAGAATTTCAATTTCTGGTATTTTTTTGGTGTGCTGTCGATGGTGGTGTTGGTCAACCAGATGTTCACCGGCATCTGGCTTACTATGAGTTATGAGCCCTCGGGGGACAGGGCTTTCGGTTCGGTCGAGTACATCATGCGAGATGTGGATTTCGGCTGGATTCTCCGTTACATGCATTCCACGGGGGCTTCTGCTTTCTTTATCGTGGTCTATCTACATATGTTCCGCGGTTTACTTTACGGTTCCTATAAAGCTCCCCGGGAGTTGGTGTGGTTGTTCGGTATGGGTATTTACCTTGCCTTAATGGCCGAAGCTTTCTTTGGATATGTACTACCCTGGGGGCAAATGTCCTATTGGGGTGCTCAGGTGATTATTAACCTGTTTGGTGCGGTACCGGTGGTTGGTGATGCCATTGTGGAGTGGGTACGAGGTGATTACCTGATTTCCGGTATTACCCTGAATCGGTTTTTTGCCCTTCATGTGGTCGCAGTGCCATTGGTATTGTTGGGGCTGGTATTTTTGCATTTGCTAGCTCTCCACGAGGTTGGATCTAACAATCCCGATGGCGTCGAAATTAAAAAACACAAGGATGAAAACGGTATTCCTCTCGATGGTATTGCTTTCCATCCCTACTATACTGTTCACGACCTGGTGCCGATTACAGTATTCCTGTTTGTGTTCTGTTTTATTATCTTCTTTATGCCGGAAATGGGCGGCTACTTTATTGAAAAGGCTAATTTCGAGCATTCTAATACCTTGAAAACCCCTGAGCATATTGCACCGGTATGGTATTTCACGCCCTTCTATTCAATGTTGCGAGCCGTTCCAGACAAGCTGGTGGGTTTTATGGTGATGGGTGCAGCAGTGGCGATAATGTTTGTCCTGCCCTGGCTTGATCGTAGTCCGGTCAAATCCATTCGCTACAAAGGTAACATCAGCCGCGTCGCCGTGGTCCTGTTTGCGGCGGTGTTTATTGTGCTGGGCGTGTTAGGTGTCAAAGCGCCAACCGAAGATCGGACAGCTTTAGCACGAATCTGTACAGTGCTGTACTTCCTTTACTTTCTTGCTATGCCTATCTGGACGAGTCTGGAGAAAACCAAACCGGAGCCCGAGCGCGTGACGATGGATGGCGGTATGGGCTTCTGGCGTTTTATGGCCATGTTGGGCATTGTGGCCGCATTGGTGGTTATTCCGCTGAAAGCAGTCGGTTCTGAGTCTAATTACGACTGCGGTACTATTCACTGTGACAAAATTGAAGTTAAGCATCAGGATAAAGCGTCGCTTCAACGCGGTGCCCAGATTTTTACCAACTACTGCATGGGCTGCCACGGAGCGAAATTTTCACGCTGGGGTCGAGTCGCGGATGATCTGGAGATTCCCCACGGTATGATGCTCGAAAATATGGTGTTTAGTGGCCAAAAGATTGGTGGCTTGATGGAGGCTTCAATGTCAACCGAGTCTGGCAAGCAGTGGTTTGGTACACCGCCGCCGGATTTGACCCTGGTCACCCGTGTGCGTTCACCGGAGTGGGTATATACCTATCTACGTAATTTCTACGTCGATCCCAGTCGCCCAGTTGGTGTTAACAATAAGGTGTTTGAGAATGTAGGTATGCCTCACGCCTTGATAGATTTGCAGGGATTACCGGCCTGCGCGCCGGGACCTTCTATTGCCCCTAATGGTGGCTATCGCGCTGACCCGCTTACCAGCGAGCCGGCAAAAGATGATCCCTGCGGCAATTATAAGCTGCTTAAAGAGGGACAGTTGTCTGCTGAAGAGTTTGATTCTGCTGTGTACGATTTGGTCAACTTTATGAGTTATCTGGCGAATCCGGTAGCAGATAAGAGTCGTATTATAGGGTACGGTGCGCTGTTGTTTCTGTCGATATTATTTGTGTTTGTGTGGCTCCTGAACCGCGAATACTGGAAAGATGTACATTAAAAGCCATAGGCTACGAGGTAAATCATGGGAGTAGTTTCCAAGCGTTCGACAATGACGCTGTATTCAGATTCTTCCTGCCAATACTCCCACAGGGTTCGTATAGTACTGGCAGAAAAAGGAGTAAGTGTAGATATTGAGGAGGTTGATCATGGTGCTTTGCCGGAAGAACTGGCTGAAATCAACCCCTATGGTTCTACTCCGACATTAGCAGATCGTGATCTCGCGCTCTATGAGTCCAAGGTGATGATGGAGTATCTCGATGAGCGTTACCCTCATCCACCATTATTGCCCGTATACCCGGTTGCCCGGGCTTTGAGTCGCCAGTTTATGCACCGTATCGAAAAAGACTGGTGTGAGAGCGCAGATATTGTTTATCGGAAAAGCGAAACGGCCCAGGCGGACAAAGCGCGGAAAGGTCTGCGTGAAAGTCTCCTGAGTGTGGCGCCCGTCTTTGCCGAAAAAGCCTATTTTATGAATGATGACTTTACTTTGGTGGACTGCTGCCTGGCTCCTGTACTCTGGCGTTTGGAGTTGCTTGATGTGTCAATCCCAAATAACAAGCAGGCTAAACCTCTCATTAATTACATGCGGCGTATGTTTGATCGGCCCGCTTTCCAGGAAAGCCTGACGGAAGCTGAGCGAGACATGCGTCCCTGATTCGAGGTTTATGCTGCGGTGGACATGAGCTCTAATCAGCCCTACCTGATCCGTGCATTTTATGACTGGATAGTTGATAACGATTGTACCCCCCACCTGGTAGTTGACGCTTACCAGACAAATGTCTCTGTGCCCCAGGCTTATGTTACCGATGGACAGATCGTCCTGAATATCGCTCCGCGGTCGGTGAAGGCGTTTTCTATGGATAATGAGGCCGTGAGTTTTAATACTCGCTTCGGCGGTGTGCCGGCCGAGATCTATGTGCCGGTCAAGGCAATTCTTGGGATTTATGCCCGGGAAAATGGCCAGGGTATGGTCTTTGAGCCTAATGCTGATGAGCTAGCCAACCCCGAGGCGGGGTCACAAGATCACCCGGATGATACTCCCCCTAAACCGCCGGCTAAGCCTGGTGGTGGTCAGCGTCGGCTGCGGATTGTTAAATAAAAGACTGAATCGTATGAAGAGGTAATACTATGAATGACCCAGTGGTAATTGTTGGTAGCGCCCGGACTCCCATGGGCGGCATGATGGGTGAACTTTCTTCCCAGCCCTCACCGGTTTTGGGTTCAACTGCTATTCGAGCAGCTCTGGAAAGAGCGGGAGTGGCGGGGGATGCCGTTGACGAAGTGCTGATGGGTTGCGTGTTGCCTGCGGGCGTTGGGCAATCACCGGCTCGGCAAGCAGCTTTGGGTGCTGGAATATCGGTGAGTGCCGGAACTACCACCGTTAACAAAATGTGTGGTTCCGGTATGAAGACTGTGATGATGGCCTGCGATACTCTAATTGCTGGGCAATCCGATGTGGTGGTAGCTGGTGGCATGGAAAGTATGAGTAATGCGCCCTATTTATTGTCTAAAGCCCGTGGCGGTTATCGGATCGGGCACGGTGAATTGCAGGACCATATGTATACTGACGGCCTCGAGGATGCCTATTCTGACGGTTTAATGGGGGTGTTTGCCGAGCAATGTGCGGGTAAATACACCTTTACCCGAGAAGAGCAGGATGCCTACGCTATTCAGTCTCTCAGTCGAGCCAATGCAGCAATTAGCGGAGGTAAATTCAAAAATGAAATTGCTGCGCTGAGCTTCAAGACTCGCGCTGGTGAGCAGGTAGTTGATACCGACGAGCAACCCGGCAATGCTCGTCCCGATAAAATCCCTAAGCTGCGCCCGGCATTTAAAGCGGATGGTACTGTTACCGCCGCTAATTCAAGTTCTATTTCTGATGGCGCTGCTGCCCTGGTGCTGATGCGCCAAAGTGAAGCCGAAAAACGTGGTCTTAAGCCCGTGGCGGTGATTCGTGGTTATACCCAGTTTGCTCAGGAGCCAGAGTGGTTTACGACGGCACCAGTGGGGGCCATGAAGAAATTGTTTGAACGTACGGGATGGTCTTCGGATGAGGTGGATCTCTATGAAATCAATGAGGCATTTGCAGTTGTTGCGATGGCGGCCATGCGGGAGTTAGACCTTCCTGCCGACAAAGTAAATGTTCACGGGGGAGCCTGTGCCCTTGGCCACCCTCTAGGCGCCAGTGGTGCTCGGATACTAGTTACTCTACTGGGTGCGTTGCAGACTTACGGTAAGACAAAGGGTGTTGCTAGCCTGTGTATCGGTGGTGGTGAAGCAACTGCGCTCGCCGTGGAAATGTTGTAGCGGTAG
>JAUUYV010000097.1 GCA_030590275.1 Porticoccaceae bacterium | reverse complement strand
CGGTGGTGGATATCGAGCGGTTTGCTCAAGTTTTTCGCCATTACCGCCAAAAATACCTCGGCGGCAATATCTTCTTCTTCGCACAGGGCACGTAGGCGGGCGACGATGTAATCTACGACTTGATGGACAAGACCATCTTTTTGAGTAAGGTCGTATTGTCCATCTGTTGCGAGCGCTACATACTTCGAAAGGTCGATATCGATACCATGCTCTATCGCTATACGTAAAATAGCAAGACTAGCCCGGCGTAAAGCAAAGGGATCACGTGACCCTGATGGGTTTTGGCCAATGCCAAAAATACCACTTAAGGTATCCAGGCGGTCTGCTAATGCCAGCGTGATACCAACTGGGCTAGCAGGCAGGGCGTCTTTAGCGAAGCGGGGTAAATATTGTTCCTGTAGCGCCTGGGCAAGCTGTGAGTTTTCGCCGTCATGCTCGGCATAGTAGCGACCCATGGTTCCTTGCAGGTCGGGGAATTCCAGCACCATCTCGCTGACCAGGTCTGACTTACACAATTCGGCCGCGCGACGAGCAAGCATTGGATCCGCACCCGCCAAAGGTGAAAGTGCTTCGGCAAGCGCCGCTATGCGCTTAGTTTTATCGTATAAAGAGCCTAGTTGATCCTGGTAGACGATATCTTTTAGACGTTCTCTTTGTGCGGAAAGGTTCGTTTTGCGGTCTGTCTCGTAAAAGAATTTCGCATCGGCAAAGCGCGGGCGAATCACTCTTTCGTTACCCGCAATGACCTGTTCTGGTTGCCGACTCTCAATATTGGCGACGGTAATAAACAGGGGTAACATTTCCCCGACCTGATTCACCACCGGGAAATATTTTTGGTGCTCCTGCATGGAAGATACCAAAGCTTCCTGCGGAACTGCTAAAAATTCTTTATCAAAATGGCCTAACAGAGGTACTGGCCATTCGTTTAGCGCGGTGACTTCATCGAGGAGCTCATCTCCGATAAGCACTATGCCACCCTCGCCTTCGGCCAGGCTTGTTACCCCCGCGCGAATTTGGTCTCGACGTTCGTCAAAGTCCGCGATCACATAAGCATCCCGTAACTGGGAGACATAGCTACTGGCAGAGCGAATGGAAATCTGCTGATCGCAATGCACCCGATGACCACGAGAGGTGTTCCCTGATTGTAACCCGAGTACTTCGCCGGGTATCACCTGTTCACCGAATAACATGATTAACCAGTGGGCGGGACGAACAAATTCTTCGCGGCGAGAGCCCCAGCGCATACGTCTTGGAATGGGAAGAGTCTTGAGTGCCGCGTTAATTAATTCCGGCATTAATTCGATTGTTTTTGTTCCGGCACGGGTGTTGCGGAAGCAAAGCTTAGGGCCTTTATCCGTATCGACCTGCTCGAGTGTTGATAAATCATCGATTCCACAGCTACGAGCAAAGCCCTGGGCTGCTTTAGTGGCCTGACCATCTCCGTCAAAAGCGGCGCTGACCAGGGGGCCGAGCTTTTCTACAATCACATCGTTTTGCTGGTCGACGAGATCGGTGACGATTAATGCTAATCGTCTGGGGCTGGCGTAGCCTCGGATCTCGAGGTAAGCAAGGTCTGCTTTGTGAAGGCCGTCGGCCACACTGGTAACAAAGGCTTCCATTAAAGATTTAAGGGCTTTTGGTGGGAGTTCTTCGGTGCCAAGTTCAACTAGAAAATCCGCATTCATGATTTTGCCTCGGCGGCCTGTATGACTTCTGCGGCAATATCCTGGTCGGCTAGAGGAAAACCCAGCGCCAAACGTGAATCAAAATAAGCCTGAGCCACTGCTCGGGACAGGGAGCGAACCCGCAAAATAAATCGCTGTCGCTCCGTAACGGAGATTGCATGTCGTGCATCAAGTAAATTAAAGGTATGGGAGGCCTTCATGACCATCTCGTAGGCAGGTAGGGGCAGGCCTTTCTCGACCAGTTGTTTGCTATCTCGTTCATAGTCGTCGAAGGCTTTAAACAGGGTAGTTACATCGGCTTCTTCAAAGTTAAAGCGCGACATCTCGACTTCATTTTGATGGAATATATCCCCGTAGCTTATGGCTTGTCCCTGAGTGGTGCGCGTCCAGACCAGATCGAAGATACTATCGACGCCCTGCAGGTACATGGCGAGGCGCTCCAGACCATACGTGATTTCGCCGGTAATGGGATAACACTCAATCCCTCCAACCTGCTGAAAATAGGTGAACTGGGTGACTTCCATGCCGTTTAGCCACACTTCCCAGCCTAGTCCCCAGGCACCCAGGGTGGGAGATTCCCAGTTATCTTCGACAAAACGAATGTCGTGTATGGTGGTATCAAAGCCGAGCTCTTTCAGCGAGCCCAGGTATAAATCCTGGATGTCGTCCGGCGAGGGTTTCAGCACCACCTGGAACTGGTAGTAATGCTGTAAGCGGTTAGGGTTCTCGCCGTAGCGCCCGTCGGTCGGTCGCCGACAGGGCTGCACATAGGCGCAGTTCCAGTTTTCCGGCCCGATGGCTCGCAAAAACGTCGCTGGGTGAAAGGTTCCTGCACCCACCTCCATATCCAGAGGTTGTAAAATCACACAATCGTGTTGTGCCCAGTATTCCTGTAAGGCCAGGATTAAGCCCTGGAAAGTTGATACGTCCGCAGCGGCCACTGCTATACCCCGTGAGAAAAGCCGCAATTATATAGACAGCCTGCGGGGGATACGAGGGCAAGCGGCGCTCGTTTGCGCGATCGATCAAGGCTGTTATGCTTTTACTCAGGAGCCATCAGTTATAAACATCTATTTGCAGAGAGTATGACAGTGAAAAAAACGATTCGGTTGTTTTGCCTTACCTTCGCGGCGACCAGCTTTCTGGCCTCTGCAACAGAGCATTGGGAAGAGGTAGAAATCACCCCGGTACCCGTGAGCGCTGGTATTTATATGCTGACCGGTGAGGGCGGCAATATAGGTGTATCACTAGGCGAAGACGGGACTCTGATTATTGACGACCAGTATCAGCCGCTTGCCGACAAAATCCAGGCTGCTATCAAGGGTATTATGGGCACTACACCTCGATTTTTGATAAATACCCACTGGCATGGTGATCACGCGGGTGGTAACGAGCATTTTGGTAATGCTGGATCGATTATTGTCGCTCACGAAAATGTGCGAGAAGCCTTAAAAGTCGAAAAGTCGATTCCATTGTTTGGCATGCATAAACCACCTTCACCTAAAGCAGCGCTGCCGGTCATTACCTTTAGCAGGGAAATGAGCCTTCACTGGAATGGCGATGACCTGAAAGTGTTGCACGCCCCCAATGCGCATACTGATGGCGATGCGGTGATCATATTTAAAAATGCCAACGTGATCCATATGGGCGATACCTTTTTCAATGGTTTCTACCCCTTTATCGATACCGATTCTGGCGGCAGTATTGCGGGCATGATAGCTGCCGCCGATAAAGTACTTACTATCGCAGACGACAATACTAAAATCATTCCTGGTCACGGCCCGCTCGCTACCAAAACTGACTTGCAAGCTTATCGGGATATGCTGGTATCTGTAGAAGCTAAAATCGCACTGTTGTTAAAGGCTGGGAAAACCGTCGATGAAGTTGTGGATGGGCGACCCACGGCTGATTTTGATAAAGAATGGGGTGATGGGTTTTTAACGCCGGAGGTCTGGATAAAAATTGTCGTTAGCGGCATTCAGCCGTAGCTGCTTATGTGTTGCGCTTATGAAAGTCTTAAAACTCAAACTCCATCAGTAGTCGAATGGTTTGATTCGGGCTTTTATGGTTAAGGCCAAAAATAAGTCCGGTTTCCCATTTAATCTGACGCTTGCCGCCAAGGGGTATTTGACCGAGAAAGGCAGGCCCCAAAGCCAGGGTATCTTCACCGCTGTAAAATTCAATGGCGGGTTCGAATGACCTGGAATAACGATAACGGGCCTGTAGGTTGAGAGAGGTTTCCAGCTCGTCGTCAATATCAGAACCCCACTCTTCGATAATAAAAAAATTGGCAGTGCCGCTCCATCTTCCCCATTCTTTTTCGGCCAAAAGACCTATCGAAGCCTCCCAGACATCTTCGTGTGCTTCCTTCTCGATTTCAAAGAGCATACCCCAGTCGATAGAAAATTCGCCTTGTTCGGTAAGTTGCCATAGCATTTCTAGTTCGTAGGCCTCAATGTCAAAGCTGTCCCCGCTAGATTTTTCGCCGATGAGATAAATTTCAGCAAACCAATATTCGTATAATGATTGTCCATAAGCCAGTCGATAAACCTGGCTGCGGTCTTCATTACCTGGTTGATCATCTTGTGCGGAAACTCGCAACTCCAACTCTTTCTCTAGTGGCTGTACGTAAGGATGGTAGATCTTGTCAATGATCATACCGTCTCCCCAGCCTCGCTCCATAGGAAATAAGGTCAGGCTCAAGACCGCGACAAGGGTCTGTAGAAATCTGATTGGGAAATAATTAGTATTTGTTCCCAGCATTTGTCGGTTTCTGTTTGTGCAATCATTTATCAATTGGCAGGGCTCCGTTTTTAGCGAGGCGGCGATTCGCGTATGCAACTAAGCCGACTAGTGTGATGCCTGATAAATAACTAAAGAGCTGTGCGAGCGAAGGCGTCGCTTCGTAGCCAAAAAGGGCATAAAGTAGTCGACCTATCACGGAGCTTTCTGAGATTAATGCAGATGTGTTCCATAGAACAGGTGTATACAGCAGCCAGTCAGCCTGGGTTAAATATAGAGCCGCCTGAGAAGCCATATTTCCAGCAAATACTGCTAATAGCATGACCGGTATTTTTAGCCTCCAGGAAACGGGAAGATTTACCAATGCATAATATAAAATAACACCTAAGCTAAGACCGAGTCCGACACCAATGCTACTTCCAATGGCGACTGCAGAGCGAAGATCTACCTGTTGATAGAATCCACTTAAATATAATAGTATTTCTGAGCCTTCTCGAGTAATTCCTAGAGAAACTATACTGCCTGCTATCAAGCTATAAAATAGGTGGTAGTGGTTTGTTTCGGTATTCTTCCTACCGTTTTTTCGAAGGCGAAAGACGATGGCTGCGTAAGCACTGATTAAGAGCATGATTATTATTTGGAGAGAAGCATTAACGACTTCCTGGCCAACATAATCAAACCATCCTGAAATCACTTTCATGTTGAAAGCATAAATGCATGCTCCAATAATACCGGGGCCGATAGCGTAGGCCAGCCACCGGCTGCCTATCTTCAATAGAAAACTGATAGCTAGTGATATACTGACTAATAATGCGGCTTCGAGTGTTTCCTGCAGAATAAAGACAACTGAATTTAATAACATGCCATTACCTTAAAAATATCATTACCTGACCAGGACTTTGCCCTGTGCAGTTTTAGGATAGAATTCGCCAAAAAAGGGGTACTCTCCTGGGGGTAGGGGCCCGATAAAAATAACAGTTTTGCTATTACCGCTGATAACTTTTTCTCGGTTGAGTTCGTAGCTTTCAAACTCCTCCGGCGTTGGATCAAGGTTTTTAATCAGCAACTTTACCTTAGTATTGGCTGGAACCTCGATTTCAGAGGGGTAGAATAAATGGTCCTTTATTTCGATTTCTAGTACAGGAGTTCCGGCCAATAGCGTGTCGGGGTAGAGAGCGAGCACGAAAACAATATTTGACCATAGGCTTTTTTTTAATCCCATTTTTGAGAAAATCACTTTATAGGAAGCCATCATAATTTGTTTTGACTAGCGGTATGGACTTGATCCGAGTTCAATTTTTTAAACCTTATCTGAAAAGCCACGCCAGATTGAAAACTAGAGGACGAAACGTTAATACTCGCACCTAAAAGTTCGACGATATGTTTTACAATGGCGAGTCCCAGCCCGCAACCCGGTTCACCTGACTGATGGCGATCACCGTCGGCGCGGTAGAAGCGTTCAAATACTCGCTCGCGGAGGTCGGGGCTTATGCCGGGACCGGAGTCCTCTACAGTCAAAAATACTTCGTCTTCATTTTCAGTAACACTGACGTTTATTTGCCCGCCTTCCGGGGTGTACTTATTGGCATTGCTTAATAGGTTTTGGACTAAGGTGGTCAGGGCAAAGTCATCCGCCATAACTAAACATTCTGCGCCATGAAACTCCAGAACTTGTCCTTTTTTCTCGATTTGCGGAAATTCTTTAGCTAGCACGTCCTGAACAAGTGCCGAGAGGACTAGCTGAACAAATAGAGCCATATATTGATCGGGAGCAAATCGATATAGAGCGAGAAGTTGTTCCACGAGGTGGGCTAGCCTCTCTGCAGAACCTGAGAGCTGTTTGAAGTCTTCGTTATCGCCGTCGAGTTGTTGCGCGATGTTATACAGTTGAACTTTAAAAGCACTAATCGGTGTTCGCAATTCATGAGCAGCGTCTGAGGCGAACTGTTTTTCCCGTGCTAGAGAAGATTTCAGGCGTTCAAGTAATAAATTGGTAGAGTGAATTATCTGTTCGAGTTCGTATTTTGGTGAGCTCAAACAGATGGGGCTCAGATCGGTGCTTTGCTTTTCTTCAAGTTCTTCAGCGAGGCTACGCAAGGGCTTAAGTCCCCAGCTCACGATAAACCAGATAAGTAGCCCGGCTATAGGTATAGCTAGCAGTATGGGGAAAATGGATTCTAGAATAACCGTTTCTGCCAGGGTGAAGCGAAGATCCGTTCGCTCTGCAACCAGCACCCAATAACCCCTGCTAGCGTCATGGTGGGCAAGGGTTCTCCACCGATAACCATTGAAGTTGCTGTAGTCAAAACCCGGCGTTAGGGGGGCTATCTGGCTTAATGGTGCATTAGAAGAGGCGGCTAGTAGTTGATTGTTTTGCCAGACCTGGAAGGCCATGTTGCTGGTATGGTCAAT
>JAUUYV010000235.1 GCA_030590275.1 Porticoccaceae bacterium | reverse complement strand
CATCGCCTGCCACGACCGGCGATCTGCCGTTTCATTATAGAGAATACCCATTTCTGGGCTATTGGCGTCGGGCTTGGTAAAGCCGTGCAGGGTGCCGCCGTAGGCGTGAAGCTGCCAGTCGGCACCCGCTTCGCTCAATTCTTTGCCTAGTGCCAAAATGGAATCGGGCTTCGCCATGGGGTCGTCGTAACCGTGTAAGCACAGCACTTTTGCAGAGATTTTATTGCCAGCGGTATTGCCAGGAGCATTGAACAGGCCGTGAAAACTGACGACGCCTTTAACATCGGCTCCGGTACGAGCGAGATCGAGTACACAAAGCCCACCCAGACAAAAGCCCATGGCTCCGGTTTTGTTAGCGTCCACTTCTGGCTGCTCCCTGAGGGTCTCCACTGCGGCATTGATACGCCCCTGTAACAATTCTCGACTCTCCATTAGGGGCTGCATCAAGGTGGTTTTTTCTTCCACAGTCTCCCCCTGCTGACCCTTGCCGTACATATCAATGGCGAAGCCCACATAACCAAGTTTGGCCAGTTCATCTGCTTTGGCCTCTTCAAAATCGCTGCGTCCCGCCCAGGTATGGGATATGGCGACAGCGGGTCTTTCACCCGATAATGTATCGTCCCAGGCGAGATAGCCCTCGCACAGCGTATCGTCAGCTCGATATTCGATGATTCGGTTTTGAATAGTCATGGTGAAGCTTCCTTGTTTTTGTGTGACGGTTTTTATGTGAGCCAGTTTTGAGTGAACGGCTGTTTGAATACCTGTTAATGTCAAAAAGTCGCCACGCCTGCTTATCAGGCTCGCTTATCCCGTACAACTTTAATGGTATCCTCACCGTATAAGCTACTGCAATATCTTTTACTCGCCGTGTTCGCGCCTGTCTGGGGTTTTCGAAGAAGTTCTCTCAGAGAGCTTAGTTTCTAACCAGAGCCACCAGATTGCGGGTGCGGTGTTGCATTTAATAACAGGAAACAAGTATGGAGAATGAAGAAAGACCCGGCGTCGATGACGCACTGCGGGCCAATCTCACAAAGTTTGTAGAACGAAATTTTGGTGCGAGTGCACGTATAGAAAATGTAGAGCCAATGTTGGGAGGCCACGCTGGTCTCACTTTTGGCTTTGACGTGTATGGGAACGGTGGTGAGCAATCGGGTGAACTACTCGGGGGCTACATTATCAAGCTGGCGCCCAAGGGAGTTCGGCGGGAGGGCAATACCGACGTGTATCGAACTGCGCCTTTGCTCAATGTGCTCTACGAAGAAGGTTTGCCGGTACCCGCCGTGCCCTTCGCTTCACCCGATGAAGACGAATTTGAAGTGCCCTATGTGGTAATGGAAAAACTAGAGGGCCGTGAGTTTTTTATCTGGGAACCCGACGCCTCGTTTGATCTAAGTGCTGACAAAGTTTCTCCTATGTGGCAAGCACTGGCCGAGGTGCTTCCACGTATTCATCAGGTTGACTGGCAGAGCAAATTACCTAACTGGGAAACCCCGCGCCCCTTACTGGATGAAATCACCCGTTGGCAGCCCATTTACGGCAAAGCCCTGGAGCCCGACTGGATAGTCGCCGCTGACCGTGCCCGTGAAGCGCTACTCGCCACCATGCCTGACGCTAACCCCTTCGGTATTGTTCACGGCGATTATCAGCCTGGTAACGCGCTTTTCCATCAAGGTGAATTGACTGGCATTATCGACTGGGAGTTGGTGAGAATCGGATCGGTACTGCAGGATATCGGTTGGCTGATGTTTTGTGCCGACCAGACCTTCTGGACCGACAACATCAAACCCTGCTCCTCGGTAAAGCCCGAAGAACTGGCCGGTATTTATCAGCAAGGCATGGGACAAACCTTCAAAGACATTCGTTGGTTTCAGGCACTAGCAGCTTATCAACTGGGTTCCATTGCCTGCCTCAATGTGCGTTTGCACCGTAAAAAGCAGCGCATCGATCCGATGTGGGAAGAATTTGCCCATACCGTTACCCGCTTTTACGATCAAGCAGTTGAGCTTATCAATAAAGATTAAAATGTATAATATACATATAGTTACAATATACAGTTAAGGTAAATACGATGATAGATTTCGCCTTGCCCGCAGAGCTTCTGGCGCTAAAAGAACGTACCGACAATTTTGTCCGTGATGTCGTCATGCCCTACGAGAAAGACGTGCGGCAGGAATACCATGGCCCCACCGATGACTTACGTGTGGAATTGGTCGCCAAATCCAGAGAGGCGGGTTTGCTGTCGCCCCATGCCCCAAAAGAGTACGGCGGCCTGGGTTTAAATCACCGGGAAATGGCCGTAGTCTTTGAAGCGGCGGGTTACTCCACCCTT
This sequence comes from Porticoccaceae bacterium, assembly GCA_030590275.1. The sequence goes on along the minus strand of JAUUYV010000235.1, from coordinate 1,811 downwards.
GGGCCACTGGCCTTAAATATTCAGGCGCCCGACGAGGGCAATACTAATCTGTTACATCAGATTGCTACGCCTGAGCAAAAAGACCGTTGGTTAGTACCTATGGTGCAGGGTCATATTCGCTCCGTGTTCTCCATGACCGAGCCCGATGGCGGAGCAGGCTCAGACCCAGGCTTGATGAAAACCACCGCGACACCCGATGGTGATGATTATCTTATTAAGGGCCGCAAATGGTTTATTACCGGTATGCCCGGTGCCGCTTATCACATCATCATGGCCAAAACCTTCGATCATGACGGTAAGGACGTCGGCGCCACCATGTTTATGACAGATGCCGATACGCCGGGCATCGAGATGGTGCGGATGCTCGATACCATCGATAGCAACTCGCCGGGTGGTCACTGCGAGGTGGACTACAATAATGTGCGTATCCCAGCGAGCCAGGTGCTCGGCGAAGTAGGCAAGGGTTTTCGCTATGCTCAGGTGCGTCTTGGGCCTGCCCGTTTAACCCACTGCATGCGCTGGTTGGGCGCTGCACAACGCTGCCATGACATTGCAACTGACTATGCCCGTACACGCCAGGCCTTCGGTAAAGCCATCATCGAGCACGAAGGCATAGGCTTTCAGTTGGCCGATAATAAAATTGATCTGCACACCAGCAGATTGATTACCTGGCACGGGTGCTGGATGTTGGACCAGGGTGAAAAAGCTCAAACTGAAACCAGCATGAGCAAGGTACATTGTTCAGAAGCCCTGGGCAGGGTGGTGGACCGATCCATGCAGGTATTGGGAGCCAAAGGTATTTGTACCGATACCGTGATCGAGCGTATTTATCGGGATATTCGTTGCTTCAGGATTTACGATGGACCGAGTGAGGTGCATCGGTGGGTTTTGGCTAGGAGCTGAAGCCGCCAGGGTGTTTAACAAAACTGTCTATAATGGCCCTAAGAAATTCCCCGTTTGGCTGTTATTATCGTATTAACAGAAGTTATAGTCCGTCTATAAGCAAGAATAGCAGGGAATTATCGTTCCCGTTAATAACACGTTAACTTTTCGAGGATCATAGTGTAGTGCAGGATAAAATTACCGTAATAGTTGATTACCTGAACAAAGTTAAGACCCGCTGCACCTACAATGCAGCGGCGAAAGCGTTGGGTATTACACCGCAGGCAGTGAAGAAACTGTTGGGTGATCGCCGACCCGAAAATTCCTGGCTTGTTAGCTCGGGAACTGGCGATCCAGTAGGGTACGCTGACGAAGAAAAGCATTCGGAGCTTTATCGTACAAAACGTATTATTACATCAGCAGAAGTTTTAACGCGAAATCTGGATTTATAAAAAGTTAACAAGGCCATTAAGCGCGACAAAGTGCTGCGCACTTCGCCGCTTATTTTAGCGTTATGTGTCTGCGCTGAAATGCTGTCTGTTATCGGTCTAATACCCTCTCGTGATTCTGGGTGTTGTCAGTGCGACGAAGGGCGCAATCTGTTGCAAAATATCGTATTCTAGTGCCTCCAATCTTGGAGTTATGTAGAGGAGAATACGAATGGCTAAGCCCAACTATGCTTTCCAAAAGCGGCAGAAAGAAATCGCTAAAAAGAAAAAGAAGGAAGAGAAGCGCTTACAAAAATTAGGAGCGGGTGATTCTCAGTCACAGGACGTTGAACCTACACCAGGAAGTACTGAAAAAACGGTCATAACTGACGGCACATAGAAAAGTTAGTCGAAGTCAGCGAATATCAAAAATACAAAGGAAAACATGGAATGAATACAGGTACAGTAAAGTGGTTCGATGCAAGTAAAGGTTTTGGCTTT
>JAUUYV010000047.1 GCA_030590275.1 Porticoccaceae bacterium | reverse complement strand
GTGGCGGTTGATCAGGTGATGATGTACCGAATCTACATATTGGCGCGCAGTCTTGAGGAAGATACGACCTTTGGCCCGGTGACTCGCACTTTTGAATTGGGCGATCACAACTACGTAACGCCGGTTGACCGGTATTACCGCAGAGTATTTGAGACCACGGTGTCGCGTAATAATCAGGTGTTTACCGCATTTCAGTGAGGAGGTTGGCTTATGAACAAGCATTCTGAACAGGGTTTTAGTGGTAGCAGCCCCGCAGCTCAAACCGGGGCGGTGCTGATTATTGCCATGGTCTTCATGCTCATGATGAGCATGATTGCTGTCAGCGTGATGCGCTCGGGACAAATGGAGGTACTAATGGCCAGTAACGAACAGGCCCGGTCAACGGCCTTCGAACTCTCGGAAGGGCTTGCGCAGTCGCTTTTGAGTCGCTGGCAGACCACCCTGGATACCGGGAATCTTGTCTGTGGCGCCTACAATAATGCGGTAGTCGATCCAGATTGCGACGTCGATCTGAGTGGAGATCTGTCGACTGTACTGGACTCCTATTTACTCCCGGGGAATGCAGATGTTATTGCCCCCATTACCGAAGGCAATTTCGCGTTTCTCACTCGCTATATCGGCGAGGGTTCACCGCTACGTGGTATGGGTACGCAAACCTCAGCGTCCGCCTTTTATTTCGATATCGAAGTCGGCTACGACAACACCGCCAACCGCCAGGGGATGTCAGAACTGGTGGAGGGTGCCGTGGTGGTTAACCCGGTTGCCTCTGGGGCCGCCCAGGATCCCGACGGTAGTCTGGATCAATACGCACATAATTTTTAAGTGGCACAGGCTTCAGTGCAGGAGAGAGCCAGTATGAAAAAATTAACGATGAAGACCATGTTGCACGGAACTTTGCTTTCGTTGGCGCTGTTGGCCAGTCAGGCTCAGGCCGACGATACTGAACTGTTTTTCTCTGGGGTTACCACCAATGTTGCACCGCCATTATTGATGTTTAGTCTGGACTGGCGCTCCAACCTGGGGAGTACTTTTTGTACTGATGCCTCGACGGCGAGTTGCCGGGATTCCATGGGTACAGGGGGTACGAAAATCTATGACGCTATGGATTTCGGTCCTCAGGATGCGGGCGGTCTGTATATCTCAACCGATGCGGTAACTTTATTTGATACCTTTCGCGCTGTTTTTAAACTGATTTTCGAATCAACCTTGATGGACGGTATGTCTGTGGGTTTGATGATGAACCACGAAAACGGCTGCAGTGGTAATGCAACCAGTGGTTGCAGTAACGGTGGTTATATTCTTCGGGGCTTTGAGATTTTTGAGGCCGGAGATGCCAACGGCGCCAAGGCAGAGTTATTGGAGATTATGGCCGATATTCCGGTGGCTGGGGGTGCTGAGGCTCACCCTTATCAGGGCAAGGAGTTATTCCTTGAATTCTATCGTTACCTGACCGGGCAGAAGGTGCTGCGAGGTGACGAGGGTTGGGATGACTATGCCAGTCAAAGCCCCGGTGGTACGTCCGGTCGTAACCTAAATTTTGAGTTTGGGCGCAAGGTGGGTGGTCAAACCTGTGCCTTTGGAGCCTCGGGCGAAACCCGCGCCTGTGAGAATTACACAGGAACCGGGCCTTACAACCCAGCACTGGATTCCAATCTCAATAAAGATGGCGATCGTATTTCTTCGGCAGTGACCTGGGATCCCACCATTATGAACAGTGGTGAGACCCGCTATGTTGCGCCTTATGATTCTTTGCTCGATTGGTCCTGCTCGAAAACATTTACCATCAATATGATGTTCCAGGTTTCGCAGCAGGAAGACTCACTCGACGATGAGCTGAAAGCCGCCATTACCTCAGCCACCGGCGATGGTGGCCTGGCTATGGGTAATAAATCCACATTTCCAGGGGTGATCTCCGCATTAAAAAACCTGGATCATGCCAGCTCTGCTGTGGGTGTCGATGTCGATGGCAACCAGGATGTAACGTCCTTCTTCTACGTGTCTCAAGCGAATACCACGACCCATGGCTATGCGGCGGCGGGCGGTACAAATTTTGCTAGAGACGCCTTGAGTGATCCTGGGAAATTATTGGCCGATTTAACAACTGATCTCGGTAGTATTAATTCGGTGAGTACTTCGTTTGTTTCGGTAACGGTACCGGTAAATGCGGAAAACCGAACCTCGGCCCTGGATAATCTGTTTCTGGCTTTGTTCAAGGTAGATCCTAACGGATACCCTCTGTGGTTGGGTAATGTTAAACGCCTGGAACTGGTGGAAAACATCATTTCCGGTGATTCGGTGCTGTCGGTGGAAGATGCGTTGGGGAACCCTCCCTTCAATCCGGTCACTGGTCGGCTTAAGGACGATGTGCTGACTATCTGGGCTGACCCTCTGGCCGAAGATGTGGTTAACTTTGACGCGACGGTGAGTGAAATGTCTGGTCGCGATGGCGGTTCGGTGAATCGGGGTGGCTCCGGTCACAAGGTTCCTGGTTTTCGCCCCATCGCTCCCGCTACCCAGGGCGATGTGGGGCTGGCTAACAGCGATGGTCTGCGCCAGGTGTACCTGGAAGCCGCTAGTTTTGATGCCAGGGATAAAACTGGCAATGCTCTGATAGATCTGAATGCAGATGACGCTAGTCCCCTGTTGGATGATATGGCTATCCAGAAACTACTCACTGTACGCAATGCTGATGAGACCTTAAATACGAGCTTTGTGCAGTCGGTGATTAGCAATGCTGCCACCGAACCCGGCGTAGCCTACGATTACACGGATAGCGATGATCGGGACCTTGCGGCTATCAACGCAACACAGGTTTTGTTGAAGTGGGTGCGTGGTGTCGATGTGTTTGACTGGGATGCCGACACCTTTCGGGACGATGTGCGGGAGTGGCTCTGGGCCGATGTGCTGCATTCTCGGCCTTTGGCGATTAACTACGGAGCCCTGGGCACTCACTCCAGTGATAACCAGGACGTGCGCCTGATTTTTGGCACTAACGATGGGCTGATTCACTTCATCAGAAATACTGCTGCAGTGGCTACCGCACCCAGTGTAGCCAGCCAGACCGCCGACCCTTACGGCGAGGAAGTCTGGGCACTGATGCCTCGGCAGTTGTTGAGCATTGTGCCGGATTTATTAACTCGCGCTAATGTGGGAGATGATGGCCACCCGTATGGAGTAGATGGTGAACCGGTACTGTTTACCATTGATAATGACAAAGACGGCACTCTCGAGCGGGGAGCCGGTGGTAATGATACTGCTTGTGTCGCCGGTGGTACCATTTTAACGGCGGACCCCCTGGATAAAAATTGCGATAAGGCTTATGTGTACATTGGCCTGCGCCGGGGTGGCAACTCTTATTTCGCCCTGGATGTGTCAGACCCCGATGATTTGCCGCGCTTGCTGTGGCGCCTGGACGATACCGGTGATTTTTCTGAGATGGCTATGTCGTTTGCTACTCCGCGAGTGGGTTGGGTGCAGTTCGAGCCCGATGGTATTAATGAGTTTGGCGGCGTTGCAGTACCCACGCCAGTACTGTTCATAAGTGGCGGTTATTATGGTGGTTGGGACGCGACTCATACTTCCCGTATTGGTAAAGATGATCTCACCAATACGGCAGACGACCCTAAGGGTAACGCGATTTTCATGGTCCATGCCCGTACCGGTGAGTTGATCTGGAAAGCCGTTGGTGGTGCCAGTACCGGTGGTGTGGATGAGAATGAATTTACCCATGCCGATATGGATCACAGTATTCCTGCACCGGTTATTCCCATGGACTACAACGGCAACCGGATTATTGATCGGCTCTATGTGGGGGATTCCCACGGCCAGGTTTGGCGGGTGGATTTGCCGGAATATGATGGGACAGACCCTGATCAACGTGAGAATAACTGGAAGGTTAACCGCCTCGCGGACTTTAGCGGCACTGGTACAGCTGATGTACGATTTTTCCATTCAGCACAGGTGGTGCAAAGCAGCGACGGACTTGGCCTCTTCGATGCGGTTGTACTGGGTTCAGGCGATCGCGCTCACCCCCAGTCGGAGGCCACTAAACAGAATTGGTTCTTTATGATCAAGGATCGAGTGACTATTAGTGGCTCTCCCTCACCCATTATTGAGCATCAGATCACCAGCAGTGGGGCCTCGGGCTACCTGGTGGACATTACCGATACTTGCCTTAACCAGACGGATGCCGGGTGTAGCACTAACAGTGGTTTGCAGTATGGTTGGCGCTTAAAGTTGGAGGAACCTGGCGAAAAAGCGCTCTCATCACCCCTGGTTTCGGCAGATATCGTTACCTTTACCACCTATTTGCCGTTGGGCACAGTGGACGAAGATAGCTGTGTGCCTCTGGGTAGAAGCCGGATTTATCAGACCAAGATAGCGGATGGCTCTCCCTTGCCTTTCCTGCATCCCGATGCGGTGGAAGGAAGCTATACCAAAACCGACCGTTACCTGGATTTGTTTGAAGGGATCGATGGAGGGGTTGTGGCAGTAAGCCCTGATACGGGTCTGACTTCATCCGGGTTTAGCGCGACGATTGGGGATCAAAAACCCACTCGTTTCTACTGGCGAGAACGTAATATTGATATATTGAAGAAGTGATTTTTGAAGAGATAAGCTTTGAGGGAGCCCCTGTTTATGAAACGAGTGATGAAACGTGCTGTGAGACGAACTATGGAGCATAAGGTAAATTATCATATGAAGTGTGATAGCCACATGAAACCCAAAAATTATTCGGGTTTCACACTGATCGAGTTGATGGTGGTTGTTGCAGTAGTTGCGATTCTGGCTGCTATCTCCTATCCAACTTACCAGGGCTATATCGTTAGAGCCAACCGGGCGATTGGGGAGGCAACCTTGCTCGAAGTCGCTGCGCGACAGGAGCAGTTTTTTGCCACTAATTCGACTTACGCTAATGCACTGGATAATTTGGGATACGACGCGGCCTACTATATTGATAGAGAGTCGCAAAATACTACTGCTGCGGGGGCTATTTATCTGATTAGTGTAGTGGTTGGGCCGAATGTTGCCGCGCCTTTTACCACGTATACCTTAACTGCAACCCGACAAAATTATCAGACCAGAGACGACGACTGCGGTAATCTTGGTTTAAGCCACCTTGGCGTGAAAACTACGACAGTAGCGGGCGACAAATGTTGGTGATACGTGGTAGCTTTTGCTCGAGGGTATCTCTAAAATCTGCTTTCGCGTAAACGCTATCTTTATCAGCTAAATTTATTCTATTCCGAGTTTCTTCAATTTATACCGTATTTGCCGAAAACTAATACCAAGTTTTTCGGCAGCTGCGGTCTTGTTCCATCGGGTTGCCTGCAGAGTGCGCTCGAGGATGGAGCGTTCAATATCAGCCAGGTACTTATCCAGATCGGAAATGTTTTCCAGTGGCTCTGGTTGCATTGCCGAGACAGGGAAGTGATGTGGATCAACATCGCTTGTGTCCGAGGTTTCCGCCTGTTTTGATTGCTCGATTTCTACGTCTTTTTGCGTGCGAGAGCTGGTAAATTGTAGGTCTTCAACTTCGATGACTTCGCCCTGATAGAGGGTGTAGGCTCTTTCGAGTAGATTCTCTAGTTCGCGAACATTGCCTGGAAATGCATGCTGGCTAAGTGCCTCTAATGCCCCGGGGCTAAGCTGCGGTGTGGGTGACTCGGCGCTCAGCTTTTCCAGGAAATGTGTTGCAAGAGCAGGAATGTCTTCTGGATGTTCTCGAAGGCTGGGAACGCTAAGTTCAATGACGTTGATGCGGTAATATAAATCTTTCCGAAACAGGCCGGTGGCGATTTCGTGTTCGAGGTTCTTGTGTGTTGCACTTAATATGCGTACGTCCACTGGAGTTTCTCTGTCGTCGCCGACAGCTCGCACAGACTTCTCCTGAATACTACGCAATAATTTGACTTGCATTGTGAGCGGTAAATCGGCAACTTCATCGAGAAACAGGGTGCCGCCGTTAGCTGCTTCAAAGAGCCCCTGCTTATCGTTATACGCGCCAGTGAAGCTGCCTTTGGTATGGCCAAAAAACTCGCTTTCCATTAACTCTGAAGGAATGGCCCCACAGTTTACCGGGATAAAAGGTCCATCGGCCCGCGGTCCCTGAAGGTGGATGGAGCGTGCAACAATTTCTTTCCCACTGCCGGATTCTCCGCTAATAAAAATAGGAGCCTGGCTACGGGCGACCTTAGAGATTTGGCTACGTAGTTGGTTGATGGCCTGGGAATCTCCGATAAAGTTATCGCGTTTAAACGCTTCGCAGATTTGGGGCTTAGGTTGCCGAAGTTTCAGGGCTGTTTGTACTAGACTGCGTAAGCGCTCCAGTTGTACGGGCTTGGATACGAAATCAAAGGCTCCCCGTTGCAATGCTTCTACGGCCATTTCGGTATTCCCGTGTGCGGTAATCATGGCGACAGGTAAATCTGGATATTTCAACTGGATATGATCAATTATATTTAGACCATTGCCGTCGGGTAGGCGCATATCGGTCAGGCAAAAATCAAAGTGGTCTTTTTTTAATTCGGCAATACCATCGGTAAGGTTAGCAGCTTCGCTCACATCCAGATCGAGTTGCTCCAGAGTTATGGTGAGCAGCTCACGAATATCGGGTTCGTCGTCAATAATTAATGCTTTTCGCAGCGTCATTGGTTTTCCTTCAATGCTCGTGTTTAGTTTGGCTTAGCGTACGGTCGGGGTGAGCGAAGCCAAGTCTGAAGCAACTTCGTTTGGTGTCGGTTTCCAGGTAATCCAGCGTCGAGTAGTTCATTTCACACAACTCTCGGGAAATATACAAGCCGAGCCCTGTACCGTTGTGGGACGTAGTGAAAAACGGTTCAAAAATACGGTCGCGCTCAGTTTCGGGAACTCCCGGTCCCAGATCTTCAACTAGTAGATAAGGTAAATTTGAGGTGGGGTGTATTCCATAGTGAAGTCCTGCCCACGCCTGACCGGTATGATCTCGACTGTACCTCAATGCATTATCAAGCAAATTAGTCAGTACCTGCTGTAAGTGAGAGGTGTCAAAATAAGCGGATACTGGTTCTCCGCTCAGATCGATAGCAATTTTTTCCTTTTGTGAGTCTTTGAATTCTTCGATAAACGTTTGCAGGGTTTTTTCTAAATTCAGTTTTTTGAGTTCGGGCTGTTTTTGTTGTGACAATTGCATGATGTTTTCAACAATTTGATTCAGTCGATTAGCGTGCCTGGTGATAATGTCAGATAGCCTGGTCTGTTGTGGGGTGTTGTTATTGTCCTCGGACAACAATTGTGCCGCGTGACTGATTGCCCCCAGGGGATTGCGGATTTCATGGGCAATGCTGCCGGTCAACTGACCGAGTGAAGAGAGTTTGAGTTGTTGCGCGCGCTGTGCGCTGGAGCGAGTATCTTCGAGGAAGATCAATGTGCGTGTCAGCTCCTGTTCTTTGAGAGAGGCGAAACTCGCCTGTATTTCACTGCCTGTTGGATTTTTGAATGGTTCTGGTTTGAGCCAGGGGTAGTCTTGCCAGCGCGTATATTGTTGATGAAGGTGGGGTGCGATTCTTAGGTTTTGGCCTGGGACCAACGGCTTTTGGGGTTGGTGCCCCCCGAGCAGCTCGACGGCTGCATTATTGACTAGTTCAATATCCCCAGTTTGATTAACGACTAGTAAGCCAGTCAACATGCGTTGCACAATGAGTTCGTTGAGCTGTTGAAGGTGTGCTGTTTCCTGTGCGTGAAGGGCGACCCTGTTCTGTGCTGTACTGAGGCGCTTGTTAAGTTGCCAGAAGATCAGAGCAGTAACGAAAAGCAGAGTGCCGAGAATACCCGCCGGGATTAAGGTGTTACTGGCTGAGGCAAAGTACAGGTTGGCGAAAAACTCCTGTATCAATAAGGTAATACTGGCTACTGCGGCGAGCAATAGTGATAGCCTTCCGGTAAAGGCGATGGAGCCAGTAGCTACGGTGACGATCAACAGAAAACCGAGCCCGCTGCTAAGACCGCCACTAGTAAAGGTAATGAGACTGATGCAGCAAATATCCACCAGTAAGTGTAGAAACAGGCTGGTGGCACCGAGAGTGAATCGACGCCCAAGTAAATGAATCAACAGTACAACTGATAAGCCTGTGTAGCTGAACACGGTTATCTGGAAGGTTAGCGGTTGCTCGATACCCAGGGTCCGAGATGAAACCCCACTCAACATCATGGTCAAAAACAGCAAGGACAAGAATAAGCGGTAATAGGAATAGACTCTGATCGAGTCGGCATGGGGCTTAACGATAGCCGGGATAATTGGGGTGGTGGCCATAGGCTTGGATATTGCTTCTTTACTCTAGGCCTAATTTTAGCTGAAAATACCCGTCCCTAGCATGATGTAGTACATTTTTATGACCCGGTTCACGGTTGCTATAGCTCAATTAAACCCTTTGGTGGGTGATATTCCCGGTAATGTCGACAAGATAATCCAGTATTTGGAGCGGGCTCGAGACGAACTATCGGCGGATATTGTCGTATTTCCCGAGCTCGCGTTAATTGGTTACCCGCCCGAAGACCTATTGTTACGGCCGAGTCTGGAAACTCGCATAGAGCGTGCCCTGGAACAGCTTGTGGGGGCATGTACGGGAATCGTTGCGATAGTGGGATATCCACGGTTGCAAGGTAATACCCTGTTTAATGCCGCCGGTGTAATTTGCGATGGCAAAATAGTTGCCGAATACTACAAAAATAACTTACCCAATTACAAGGTGTTTGATGAAAAGCGGTACTTTACGCCGGGTTCGAATCCTTGTGTATTAAGTATTGGCGGAGTCGAAACTGCGATTAGTGTTTGCGAGGATATTTGGT
>JAUUYV010000223.1 GCA_030590275.1 Porticoccaceae bacterium | reverse complement strand
TCCCTTTTGCAATACTAAGAAGATTTTCTAATGACGCATATTTCACTTCAACATTCCCCGTAACTTTTTGATGTCTTTGGTGATCTCTTTTTCGATTGTCTCAACCTCATCAAGTATTACAGCCGGCTTGTCATAATGAACCTCTTCGTATTCAATCTCTTTGTAGCGGTTTATCGAGAGATCGTATTTATTGGCTTTGATATCCGCGACATCGACCACAAATGCTTGTTGGGTTTTGTCGTGGAAATTTACACCTGGATTGCCTGGGTTGGTGTGTCCCTGCAAGTCACTTTGCCACTCTTTCCATTTGGTTATCACGTCGGGCAGATCATTTTGTGCAACAAGGGTGCGCTTGTCGTCCAATGAATAACCATCGGCCCGCACATCGTAGAACCAAACCTGATCGGTCTCACCGCCTTTGGTAAACAGTAAGATGGCCGTGGAGACACCGGCGTAGGGTTTGAATACACCGGAGGGCAAGCTAACAATGCCTTCTAACTGGTTATTTTCAACGAGCTCTTTGCGTAGTTGCTGATGGGCTTTAGAGGAGCCGAACAGCACGCCGTCGGGCACGATGGTAGCGCTGCGGCCACCGAGTTTTAAGCTGCGTAAAATATGGGCGACAAAGAGCAGTTCGGTTTTTTTGGTTTTGACTATTTCCAACACTTTGGGGTTCGTGTTTGTCTCGTCCAGTGCGCCTTTAAAGGGTGGGTTGGCGAGCACTACATCAAAAAACTCTTCTTCCTGGGTAGGGTAGTTTTCTTTTACTGATTTATTGAGGCTGTCCTGGTAGTGGATATTGGCGCCGTTCACGCCGTGCAATAGCAGGTTCATACTGGAGATTCGTAGCATGGTGGTATCGAAATCAAAACCCCAGAACATAGTCTGGCTAATATGCTCGCGGTAGGGTTCTAAGAGATCACCTGTGTAGTGTTTGTTGCCGTCTTCGTCGGCAAAGATACCGGCCTCGCTGGAATGCTGTTTATTGAGGTATTCCATTGTGCGCGCGAGAAAACCGGCAGTGCCACAGGCCGGGTCGCAAATAACATCTTGCGGCTGCACATCGACCAGCTCGATCATGGTGTCGATAATATGGCGCGGGGTGCGGAACTGCCCGTTGATACCAGCGGTGGTAAGTTTACTGAGCAGGTATTCGTAGATATCGCCTTTGACATCACTCTGGTTCAGGGGCAATTGCTCAATCATTTCGACGGCGGCTACCAGCACGGACTCGTTTTTGATTTCCAGATCCGCATCCTGCATGTATTCACCGATATGGGCGAGTGCATGTTCGGTGCTGCCGTCTGAACCATCAGTTTTATTACCCAATGTGGCGAAGAAGGGAAAAACGTCATTTTTGAGATGCTTGAGCATCTCTTTACCGGCCATCTGTTTGAAGTTTTTCCAGCGCAGTAGTTGGCCATCTTTTGTGTTGGGGAACAGGCGATCGAAGTCTTTACCTGTGCGAGCCGCCTTGCGTTCGGCGACATCTTCCTGAATATCGAGCATGCGAGCAAACATCAGATAAGAAATTTGCTCAATGACGGTTAAGGGGTTTGCGATGCCGCCGGTCCAGAACTTGGTCCAGAGTTTGTCGATGTCGTTTTTTAGTTGGCCTGTAAGCATTAAAGGGTCTCTTCTACTTCATTCGATTTTTGCTGATGTTCAAGGGCAACAGGCTCGTCACTCTCACTTACAGCATTTTCGGGGTTTTCATTAATGGGTTCGACAACCAAGGTCAGGCGCTCGGATTCAAAATCGATATGTCTGGGCTCTATGGCTGGCATGGACTTACTGACTTTGCTAGAGAGTGTTTGAAAACGCTCGACCTTGCCATGCAGGCCTTGCTTCCCTACCAGGGCCGTAACGGTCTTGTTGTAGTGATTACTAACGGTGCCCAGGGTATTCCCCAACTTATGGAGGTGTTCAGCGACGGCACAGACCTGATTGTAAATATCGCCTGCCTTGTCGCCGATCTCGCGGGCTTCCTGATTACTGCGCTCCATCATCCAGAGATTGGCAACGGTGCGTAGAATAGGGATTAGCGTGGTATGGGAAACCAGAACAATGCCTTTATTGTAGCCATAACTGAAAAGGTCTTTATTACTCTTTAAGGCTTCGATATAGGCGGGTTCGATGGGCATAAACATCAGCACAAAGCTGGGGCTACGCATACCAACGAGGTTGGTGTAGTCCTTTTTGGCCAAGTCGTCGATGTGTTTCTTGACCGATTTTATATGGTCGTCCATCGCCAATTTGTGTTCTTCCTGGCTTTCAGCCGACACGGCCCTGTCATAGTCATTCAGCGTCACTTTACTATCGATAATGATGTGCTTGTCATCAGGCAGTTTAATGAGATAGTCGGTTTGTTTGTCTTTACCATCCAGGTCTTTAAAAGAAGACTGGGCCTCATAATGAGCATCTTCAATTAGTCCGCCCATTTCTAGCGTGCGCTTTAGCTGTGCCTCACCCCAGGCTCCTCGCTGTTGGGAGTCGCCCTTGAGCGCTGATGTGAGATTACCCGCCTCGTCGCTCATCTTCAGGCCGATTTCGAGCACCTTTTTGATCTCGGCATTCAGTCCGGCGTTACCTTTGACTGACTCATCGTGGACATCATTAACGCGCTTCTGGAAGCCCTCAATCTGCTCCTTGAACGGTTTCAGCAAGCTGTCGATACTCGATTTGCTGGTATCAGCAAAGGTCTTGCCCTTCTCTTCAAATATCTTATTCGCCAGGTTCTCAAACTCTTTCGACAGTGCCTGTTTCTGTTCTTCGAACTGCGCTAGTTGTTTGGCATGGCTATCATCACGCTCCTTCTGACTGGTTTCAAGCTCGGCATGCTCTCGGTTTAAGCTATTAAAGTTTTTTTGTAATGCTTCCAGCTTTTCTTCTGTGCGTGTGATTGTGGATTTGGATTCCACTAGCTGCTTGGCAGACTCTTTGGTCTCGGTTTGTGCTGACTCATTGGCCTTTTCTGCCGTATGCATTTTATCTACAGCTTCTTGCTGGCTAGTCTTTATTTGGTTAAGTTCTTCATCTAAATCCGATTTTCGGTTCTCAGCTGCTTCCAGTTTGGTATTGGTTTTCTGCTGATCGAGCTCTAGTTGTCGTACTTGCCCTCTCAGGCTTTTCTCTTGTTCCGTTGCCGCGGCTAACTCTGTATCTAAACGGGCTTTGTCAGCATTAACTGCCGACAAAGCCTTGTTGGCCTCCGCCAGCGCCTGCCTGCCTTTGCCTGTGGCCACTAAATAAGTCACCAGAGCGGCTAAAGCAGCAACGGCCAGAGTGATAATAAGCATCTCATTCGTCATAATGATCTTCTCTGGCCTGTTAGCTAACAGGCTGCTCCTTTGACTTTTCAGTGGGTGTCAGGAATGGCTTCAGTACACTGACCAGGTCATCGACATCGTCAGACGTAAACACGCCGTCCACACCTTTGTGGGAAACACTATCAAAAGGCGGCTCATAGAGCTTTTCGACCGAGATGGTGCCGTGCTCAGCAATATAGTTTTTTAGCAGGTTCATAAAACTCACCTGCTGGGCTGTCAGTGCAGGGTGCTGGTGCAAAAAATCAGTGAAGTGCTTTTCAACGGCTATCGAGTCCATGCCCACCAGCTCACGGATCGTGATATGTAGCTGGTCTGCAGTACGCCCATAGAAATCGTTGAGCACATCCAGATCGACTCCGGGGTGGCTGGTCAAAATGGTGGATGTGAGCGTTTTTAGCTCATCCAGCTGATAGGGTTCGTCGTTATATACTTTTTTCAAAACCGGATTATCACGCACCATCTCATCAAGGATATTCTTTAAACGCCTACGGTATTGCAGAGCTTCTGCCCTGCCAGCAAGATAGATGGGACGATCAAGCTGCATAACGTTACCATCGCGAGTGCCGGTTGTTGGAGTTGTATAATCAGGTCCTGTTTTTTTCTGGCGGTATTTCATAACACCACGAAGTTCTTTACGGGTATTTTCCAGCTTGTCGATGGAAACATCCTGCCAGAATTCGGTGCTGCGTAACGCGTTGATCACCGCATCCTTTTTACGCACTGCCTGAATATTTACCGCGAGTTTATCCAGCTCGGCAAATAAGAGATCGCGGTTATCATCAAAGCAGCTGGCATGGTCGATAAAGCAACGTTCCAGGATTGCCATCAACTTGTCGAACTGAACGGCAAATTTATCTTTTAGGACACGGGTTCCCATCAAGGGAGCAATTTTTGTCGCTAGTACGTGCAAAGTGCTGGCATCCATTTTATCCAGCAAATTGGACTGTTGAAGCTCATGTACTGTGCGTAATTCGCGCTTAAC
>JAUUYV010000289.1 GCA_030590275.1 Porticoccaceae bacterium | reverse complement strand
TCACTACCTGACTGATCCAGTCACCTTGCAAGGGGCCATCGAGAACAATTCCGGGATAGCCTTCCTCTTCTGTCGCATAAGCGTGGTCAAAGTGAATACGGTGGGGATTCCAGATCGCGGCGTTGTACATAAAGAGTTGTACGATATTAGCGGTGTGATCGCGGGACGGGAGTTCGTCACCGACTTTTATTGATTCGTAACTCAACATGCCACTTACCTCGCGATCAGTGATGTGGTTTCATTCAAAACGGATTCTCCACTTTCGGTCTCGACCACTACTTCGGTCACCACAAAGATTAACGGACCAGTCTTGCCTTGTTTTTCGTAAATATCTTTGAGTCGTCGAGTAATAGCGAGTTTGTCGCCAGCGCGAATGGGGCGGTGGTAGACGGTGTTGGAACTGCCCGCCATTAAGCGTTTTAGCGGTAATTCGGGGATGAGTTTGTCTTCCGGGATGCCGTCTTTGCGCAGTTGATCCACCGGCAGTACTTCCATGCTATAGCCGAAGTGAAACAGGGGCGGCGCTTCGTCACCATCGAGATATTTTTTTGCCCGCTGCCCGGTGGAAACCGCGTATTTTGTTATGTCTCGGCGAGTGACTTCCACATGGAGGGTCGGGTTGGCCTGCCCGATACAGGCTTTAATTTCCGGCGTTAATAATTCTGCCATTGTTATCCCTGTTTTTTCTATTTTTATGTTACGGGTAAGACCAAGCAATAGCCCCGGTGAACGAAATGAACACCGGGGCTATTGCTTAGCGTCTTTACTGCTACTTATTCCACCGCAGGTAAGATTTGAATATCCGGAGCGCCGCCTAGAAATTCCCCTAAACGTCCACCCAGTTCTTTAAAATGCGCGGTATCCCGATGGGCACCTAATGCCGCTTCACTGGTGTATTGCTCCAGCATGACGTAGCTGGTGGGATCGTCGGTTTTGTGTAATTGATAGAATGTGCAATCTGGCTCGTTAGCACGCACTTCTGCGGCCAGCTTTTTCATTAAATCTTCGAAGCCTGCCTGTTTGCCATCTTGTACTTTTAATGTAGCGATTACACCAATCATGATTACTTTCCTTTTAAGTAGTTATCGTGGTGAGAGACCCGATGAATTACGGCCCCCCTGTAAATTCTTATTGACACATTGGGTCGGCGCCAACTATACGCGATCATTCGATGGCCTTATAGTCGGACAAATAACCGTCGCGCACGTCGCCACTAAACAAGCAGTGGCATGACTTCTTTCGCAAAACGCTCGATCTGCTCGTGCCGTTGATCGGGCGGACTTACGGCATCCATAATCAAATGGCGCACCCCAGCATCGCGAAAGGCCCGGATGGTTTCGGCAAGATCCTCCGGCCGCCCCAACGCGCAGTACTTCTTGGCGGGCTTGCGGAAGTCACTGGCATAGCGCTCGCTCAGATGTTCGGTAGCGATATCCCAGGAAGTCTCGAAGCTGTCATCGATGCGGAAGAACAGCAAATGGGCGGTATCGAATTGAGTAATTTCCCGTTTGGCTTGCTCAGCAGCTTGCTCGATGGTTTGCAGGCTCGACTGAAACATCTCTGGTGTTACCACATAGGACACGTAGCCATCGGCCATGCGGCCGGTTCGCTTAAGCGCCGCTTCAGAACGCCCCCCACACCAAATTGGCGGTCCACCCGCCTGCACGGGTTTGGGACGCATTTTTACATTTTCAAAGGGATAAAAACGGCCGTCGTGGGATACTTCGTCTCCACTCCAGAGTTTTCGCAATACTTCAATACCTTCCGATAGCCTTGCTCCGCGCTCCTTCACCGGCACACCACAAGCTGCGTATTCGTTAGGGAACTCTCCCCCTACGCCCACACCAAAAAACAAGCGGCCAGAACATAGCCGGTCTAGCGTAGCAACTTGCTTGGCAACTGGCGTTGGATGCCGCAGGGGCAACAGATAGACCGAGGTACCAAAACTTAGGCGATCACTCAGGGCTGCGGCCTGAGCCAGCTGTAATAAGGGATCCATAATGGGTACGGCAAAGGCTATGTGGTCGCCAACCCAGAGTGAGTCAAGACCAATACGATCAGCCAGGGTAGTTACTTTACGGACAGCTTCGACGCTATCCATAGAGGTCATCCAGCCAAACTTCATTTCATCGCCAAGCGGCAAATTCATTATCTACACTCCTGTTTCATATTTTTTATTCGCGCCACTTCAATTTCAGCTACATAAGTTCAAGCGCAGGCTCCGACAATGCCGCGTATTGCTCCCGTAATTCTAGAATATGCTCCCCCCAGTAGCGCTCGGTGTTGAACCAGGGAAATGCGCGAGGGAATGCCGGATCGTCCCAGCGGCGGGCTAACCAGGCCGCATAGTGCATCATTCTCAAAGTACGCAGGGCTTCAATCAAGTGCAGTTGCCTGGGCTGAAAATCGTAAAACTCATTATAACCATCAACAATTTCTGATAGCTGGCTGGTACGCATTGCCCTGTCGCCAGATAATAGCATCCAGATATCCTGGATGGCGGGTGCCATACGCGCATCGTCCAAATCCACAAAATGGGCGGCATCGTCACGCCATAATATGTTACCGCTATGACAATCGCAGTGGGTGCGAATCATGTCGATGGGCTGGCCTTGATTAAATACCTCTGTGAGGGCTTGCAACAAGTCTGCTGAGAGAGAGGCGTAAGCGGCTTTTAAGCTAACGGGTATAAACTCCTCACGAATGAAATCGGCGCTTTCAGTTCCATAACTTTCGATACTCAAGGTGGGCCGATATTGAAATGCGCGAACCGCGCCCACCAAATGTATTCTTCCCAGCAAGCGGCCCAGGACAAATAAGTTATCAAGATTATCCAGCTCCGGGGCATGCCCACCGCGCCGCGGGAACAGGGAAAAACTGAAACCTCTGTATTGAAACAGGCTTTTCCCCTGATCGTTGCACAGAGGAGCTACTACGGGTAACTCATGCTCCACCAGTTCAAAACTGAACTGGTGCTCTTCCAGGATCTGATCTTGCGACCAACGATCGGGTCGATAAAACTTGGCAATTAAGGGCTCACCATCTTCCACGCCCACCTGATACACGCGGTTTTCGTAGCTATTCAGGACTAACAGGCGGCCATCACAAAGCTTACCCTGACT
>JAUUYV010000195.1 GCA_030590275.1 Porticoccaceae bacterium | reverse complement strand
TGCCTCGGTTGCGGGCTTAGTGGGCGTAAAAGGCTCCTGCGCTTATGTGGCAGCGAAACACGGAGTGGTTGGTCTCACCAAGACCGCAGCGCTGGAATTCGCTAAAAAGGATATCCGCGTCAACGCCATATGTCCGGGTGGTATTGAAACACCTATGGTTGATCGCTTGATAGAAGGGACTGAAGAAGGCAAAGCCCGTATTGCCAAATGGCAGCCAATTGGTCGTTTAGGCCAACCGCTGGAAATCGCCGCTGCAGCTGTTTGGCTGTGTTCTCACCAGGCATCATTTGTTACTGGTCATGCCATGCCCGTAGATGGCGGCATTATAGCGGCCTAAGGCAGAGTTGGCGCAGAACTTATGAGCGGCAACACACTTAAATCCCTACTCGAAAACTGCCAGCGCGCGGTAGTTTTTACCGGCGCGGGCATTAGCACGGAATCCGGAATCCCAGATTTCCGCAGCCCTGGCGGTATCTGGAGCAAATACACGCCGATAGACTTTAATGACTTCCTGATATCCGCCGAAGCACGCCGCGAATCGTGGCGACTGAATTTTGTGTTCGACGAGGACATGAAAAAAGCCGAGCCCAACCGTGGGCATCGCGCTATCGCGAGTCTAATTGAGCGCGGTGTAGTCTCTCATGTCATCACCCAAAATGTGGACGGGCTACACCAGAGATCGGGAGTGCCAGACGCACAGATGATCGAATTGCACGGCAACGCCACTTATGCTCATTGTCTGGACTGCGGACAACGCTACGACCTGGCGTTGATCAAACGAAATTTCCAGCGGGACGAAACCCTGCCCGTCTGTGATCACTGTGATGGTCTGGTTAAAAGCGCCACGATTTCTTTCGGCCAGGCCATGCCCGAAGATGCCATGATTAAAGCACAGGCAGCCTGTGAACACTGCGATCTGTTCCTCTCCATCGGCTCATCACTGGTGGTATACCCCGCAGCCGGATTTCCGGCACTTGCAAAACGCAAGGGCGCTAAGCTGGTCATTATCAATCGTGATAAAACTGATCTCGATGACATTGCAGATCTGCTTATCAACGACGAAATCGGGGGTATTCTTGGCGCTGCGACTGAAGTGGACTAAGGGAATCAATCGGATTATAACCTGCGGTTATGTTTCACCATAAAGCTTATAAATGAATCGATTGAAAGATGCACCGAAGAATGCTTTGATGATCGGCTAAATAATTCAATTCAAATTAAATTAATCTAACAACGGATAAGCAAGGAGAGTCGTTATGCCTGTTCAAAAGTTTCCGCCAATGACCAAAGATTTCCCCAGTTTTGACTGCGATGCCCATGTTGCAGAGCCCGTAGCCATTTGGGAGCGTGCTGAGAACTATCTTACTCGCGACGAGATAGCCAATCTGAAGACCACTATGTGGTACGACAAAGAAAGCGACCAGATGATCGTTAACGGTGTCCCAGGGGCCGGCATACGCTCCAACGAAGGTCGCGGTGCGAAAGGTGCTATGAACCTGATCTCGGTGGCTGGGCCAGGCATGAAGCACCCGATCCAAAGAGCACTGAACGTGCGTAATCTCAACCCAAAAACTGCACTCACTAAAGAACAATCCTCTTACCTCGATCACCGTGGCGCCTACGAGCCCAAAGCTCGGATAAAAGACATGAATACCCAGGGTATTGATCAGGTTATGATCATTCCCTCTGACATCGATACCTACCCCTGGCTACAGAATGGTCTTGGCGCCACCGCCCTGTGTAAAGCTTATAATGAGTGGGCCTGGGAATACTGCCAGGAAGATCCCGAACGAATATTCTTCGCCGCTCTGCTGCCCTTGCAAGACCCCAAAGGAGCAGTGAAAGAAATTTATCGAGTCGCCGACAAGGGTTGTCGTGTGGGTCTGGTACGACCCATCGACGCTATGGGCAATTACCCCTTGCAGCCCAAATTCGAAGGCCTCTGGAGAGCCATGCAGGAAACCGGCATGGTTTACGGTATGCACCCCTTCCCTGCTCTCGGATCCTTAAAACCACCAGGTTACACTGAGCAACATTCTGCCTCGGAGTTGGTTAACCACGCCATTACCTCCGCCGGAATTCCCCACGCTTTTCTGACTAACGTGCAAAACTTCCAGGCCGAGGCTGCACTGTGGGTGGTGACCGCACTATTCTCCGGACTATTCGAGCGCTACCCTAAACTCAATGCTGCAGTTTTCGAAGCCTCGTCTACCTGGCTCAGCTTTGTACTCGACGAGTGCGACAAGTACTACAAACTGTATCGCAATGAGCGTCAGATGCAGCCCTTGAAGCAATTACCCAGTGAAACCTTTATGGAGCACTGTGTGACTGGTTTTGAAGGTGATGAAGCCCCACCCTCACGGATGCCTGAATACTTCGGGGATATCCTGGTCTGGTCCTCCGATGTCTACCATCACGACGGCGATGATGTGTGGCGAGCAATGGAAACTATGGAAGGTTGTAACTTAGCCAAGTCTTACCAGGAAAAATTCCTCGGCGGTAATGCACGCCGGGCTTATAATATTCCTAAACCGAAGAACTTTATTCGCGAGCGGGTCACTGAGATTGAACGTCCAGACTGGTGGCCGAGCCCAGAAGAAATAGCCCATGCCATGACGCCAGAGGCCGCGTTGTTGCCTCACGTCAAAGCTGCTTATCAAAAATCTGCTGAAGCTCCTAAACAAAAAATTGTGGGGGGAGTAAAGTAATGAGCCGGACAAAAAGTTTTTCAGTTTTTGACAGCGATTCTCATATCATTGAGCCGAAGGAAGTTTGGGAAAAGTATCTCGATCCTGAGTACCGCACCCTGGGCAAGCAAGCTCTGTGGCGAGAGGAAGGCCAAAACAACTCTTACCTGATAGTAAATGGCAAGATGTTCCGTGACTCCTTTAACAGCAATATTCCCCGTTTGGCAATTTATAAGCCTGGGATGACCTGGGAGCAGGTAGGTGAACTCGACCCAGAGATTCGTCATGCTCAAACCGAAGGGGCCTCCGACCCACTGGCGCGTCTGAAAGACATGGACGCGATGGGCATAGATCAAACCTTACTCTATCCCACCTGGTTTGCCGAAGGCTTCCACCTGGTGGAAAACCCGGATGTCGCCTATGCCCTGGCCCGTGCCTATAACGACTGGATAGCTGATTTCTGTGGGGCAGCACCCGACCGACTTTTCGCGACCGCAATGGTGCCATTACAAAATATGGATTTTGCCATCGAGGAATTACAGCGCATTTCAAAAATACCCTGTTTCCGTGGCGCCTTTATTCGACCTATGTATATCGAGGATCGCTATTTCACGCATCCCTGCTACGACCCCCTGTGGGCTACACTGGAAGAACTAAAAATTACCGCAGCCATCCATCCTGGTACCGGACTATGGAACCCGGAATGGACTTCACATGCTCCTTTTATGGAGAAAGTGAATGATCGATTGGCGCAGCTGTCTTTACTCCGCGAAGCTGGCGGCGGTCCGGATGCTGGCGGTGGTAATGGCGCTAACCTTGGCTTCCTTCCAGGTGCAGGATTGGGCCACCCAATAGCACCGGTTATTTCGCCGTGGCTAGATGGCCACATGTTTGTTGGCGCTGCGCTGATTGGCTACACAATTATGCAGCGCTACCCAAACATGAAAGTCACCGTGGCCCACAGTAAAGCGTCCTGGATGGAAGAAGTGCTGGAGAAAATGGAAGCCTCTGCTCTGACTATACCCTTGCTGCATGCATATCCTGTGCGTACCGACCCCGAAGAAATGTGGGAGGAAGGCGAGGTCATGCTCGGTTTCGATGCAGAGGAAAGACTCATCCAGAAATTACCAGATGATTACGCGGAGAAAATAGTCTGGGGTTCTCACTACCCTCGCCAGGAAACGACTAGCGCCTGGGATGCCATTGATAAATTGGCAGAGGCTGGCGTTGATGACGCAACCATTGCTCGTATGCTCGGTGGTAACGCCGCGGCGCAATTTGGTATTACTCTGTCGCAATCTGTGGGTGCCTGAGTGGGCGCTTAAACTGTAGATCTTTAAACTATAGTCGCTTAAAAGCTTTTTAAGCGACTAAGTAATAAGCAATAAGCCTGCGATACACAATGGTGTCGCAGGCTTATCTTAAATTAACCACTATTTTAATAAGCAGCTCGCTATAAGAAAGTGAGCTGCCAGGAGGCTGAGAAGCCATGCACGATACAATAATTAAGGGCGGCACCATCGTTGATGGTAGCGGCGAACCAACCTTTACGGGCGACATTGCTATAGACAAAGGTAAAGTCACCGAGGTAGGCAAAATCACGGCTAAGGCAAAAGAAACCATCAACGCCGATGGCCTTCTTGTCACCCCAGGTTGGGTAGACGCCCATACCCATTACGACGGCCAGGCTACGTGGGATCCTCTACTGACACCGTCAGCATGGCACGGGGTGACAACCGCTATCATGGGTAACTGTGGTGTCGGCTTTGCGCCCGTGGCCCCAGACCACCGGGACTGGATGATCGAACTGATGGAGTCGGTAGAAGATATATCCGCAGCCGCGCTAAAAGCTGGCATTGACTGGCAGTGGGAATCTTTTCCCGAATATCTCGATGCTCTGGACCGTATGCCGCGAGCTGTAGATGTCGGCTCTTACGTAGGACATTGCGCTTTGCGAACCTTTGTCATGGGGGATAGAGGAGCCCAGGATATCGACCCTACAGCCGATGAAATCCAGCAAATGGCCGATCTAATGAAAGGCGCCATGCAGGCCGGTGGTCTGGGTTTTTCAACATCCCGCACCGCCATTCACCTGACCCCTG
>JAUUYV010000216.1 GCA_030590275.1 Porticoccaceae bacterium | reverse complement strand
TCCATTACCGATGGTCAAATCTTCGTTGAAACTGATTTATTCAATGCGGGTATTCGTCCAGCAATGAACGCGGGTTTATCGGTATCGCGGGTAGGTGGTGCAGCTCAAACAGCGATTATTAAAAAACTCGGCGGCGGTATTCGTCTGGCCCTGGCCCAGTATCGAGAGCTGGCGGCATTCTCTCAGTTCGCGTCCGATCTTGACGATGCGACTCGCGAGCAGCTCGAACACGGTCAGCGCGTAACCGAGTTAATGAAACAAGGCCAGTATTCGCCGCAAAGTGTTGCTGAAATGGGCGTCGTGCTTTATGCCGCGAACGAAGGGTATCTGAAAGAAGTGCCCTTAAATAAAATTGGTGACTTCGAAGCAGCCTTGCTGTCCTACATGAAGTCCGAACATATCGATGTCATGACGCAGGTTGATGATAGCGGTGTCTGGAGCGACGATATTCAGGCGAGCTTTAAAGCCGCACTCGACAAATTTGTCGCTACCCAAAGCTGGTAAAGGCAAAACAGGAGCAGCTTAGTGGCCGTCGGCAAAGAAGTTAAAACCAAGATCAATAGCGTCAAAAGCACGCAAAAGATCACCAGTGCTATGGAAATGGTAGCGGCCAGTAAAATGCGTCGTGCCCAGGAACGGATGGCGCTGGGCAAACCCTATGCGCAGCGCATACGAGAAGTGGTTGGGCATATAGCTAACGCCCACGGTGAGTATCGCCACCAGTACATGACCCAAAAAGAAACTTTTACACGGGTCGGCCTCATTATTATTTCTACTGATCGAGGTTTGTGCGGCGGACTAAATATCAACCTGTTCAAAGCGGCCTTACGAGATATGAAGGCGTGGACTGAGGCAGGGGCGGAGATAGAGCTGTGTACCATTGGCGCAAAAGCAGCCGCGTTTTTTTCTGCTGTGAATGCCAATATTGTCGCTACTGTGCGAGACATGGGTGACAAGCCTGCGGCCACGGATCTGATTGGCAGCGTTAAGGTGATGCTGGATGCCTTCGATGAGGGCCGAATCGACCGACTTTACGTGATCAGCAACAAGTTTGTTAACACCATGACCCAGCAGCCAGAAATGGAGCAGCTGTTGCCACTGGAGCCAATCCAGGACGACAAAATGAAACATCACTGGGACTATATCTACGAGCCGGATGCAAAAGAGTTGCTTGATGGTTTACTGGCTCGTTACATGGAATCTCAGGTGTATCAGGGAGTGATTGAAAACAAAGCCTGTGAACAGGCGGCCCGAATGGTAGCGATGAAAAATGCTACCGAGAATGCTTCAACTTTAATTGATGAATTAGAGCTGCTTTATAACAAAGCGCGGCAGGCGGCGATTACCCAGGAGCTGTCTGAAATTGTCAGCGGAGCATCAGCAGTTTAAAGTTTTAACTAGAAGCTCTTTATAGGGCTTAAGTTAGATTAAGACCAGAGAGTATGGGTACCCCAGGCGGGTACGACGAAACGTAATATCAGTAATATAGAGATAGAGGATCGAAAATGAGTAGCGGACGTATCGTTCAGATTATCGGCGCTGTAGTGGATGTGGAGTTTCCGAGAGACCAGGTACCCAAGGTGTACGATGCACTTCTGGTAGAGAAGGAAGGTCTTACCCTGGAAGTTCAGCAGCAATTGGGTGATGGCGTGGTACGTACTATCGCCATGGGCGCTTCTGAAGGTTTGAGCCGAGGCATTACCGTTGACAACACCGGCGCCCCTATTTCTGTGCCCGTAGGTCAGGGTACACTTGGCCGTATCATGGACGTACTGGGAAACCCGGTAGATGAAGCGGGTCCGATAGAGCACGATGTTCGTCTGCCTATTCATCGTGAGGCGCCCAACTACGCCGATCAGTCTTCCGCGATCGAACTTCTCGAAACCGGTATTAAAGTGATAGACCTGATTATGCCTATCTCAAAGGGTGGCAAGATCGGTTTGTTCGGCGGTGCTGGTGTGGGTAAAACCGTAACCCTGATGGAATTAATTCGTAATATTGCTATTGAGCATTCGGGTTTCTCGGTGTTTGCTGGCGTGGGTGAGCGGACTCGGGAAGGCAACGACTTCTATCACGAAATGAAAGAATCCGACGTACTCGATAAAGTGGCTCTGGTATATGGCCAGATGAATGAGCCTCCCGGCAACCGCTTGCGAGTAGCGCTTACTGGTTTGACGATGGCGGAGCATTTCCGCGATCAGGGCCGCGATGTGTTGATGTTCATCGACAACATTTATCGTTATACCCTCGCGGGTACCGAGGTATCGGCACTGCTGGGCCGGATGCCTTCTGCGGTAGGTTACCAGCCTACTCTGGCGGAGGAAATGGGAGTATTGCAAGAGCGCATTACCTCAACTAAATCGGGTTCTATTACTTCTTTCCAGGCGGTTTATGTGCCCGCCGATGATTTGACCGATCCCTCGCCGGCAACTACTTTTGCGCATTTGGATGCGACCTTGGTGTTGTCTCGTTAGATTGCTGAACTGGGAATTTATCCGGCGGTAGATCCGCTTGATTCTACCTCACGACTACTCGATCCGTTGGTAATTGGACAGGATCATTATGATGTTGCTCGTGGTGTCCAGTCTGTATTACAGCGCTATAAAGAATTGCGCGATATTATCGCCATCCTGGGTATGGACGAGCTGTCGGAAGAAGACAAACATATTGTGGATCGCGCGCGTAAAATCCAGCGCTTTTTGTCCCAACCCTTCTTTGTTGCCGAAATATTTACTGGTAGTTCCGGCAAATATGTGCCGCTTGTAGAGACCGTTGCGAGCTTTAAGGGTATTTTGAATGGCGATTACGATGACCTCCCAGAACAAGCCTTCTACATGGTAGGGTCAATTGAAGAAGTCGTCGAAAAAGCTAAGGAAATTCAGGGCAACTAAATCATGGCCATGACTTTTCACTGTGACATCGTCACCGCCGAAGAATCAATGTTCACCGGCCTGGCCGAGATGATAGTTGTTACCGGCACTTTGGGTGAGCTGGGCATTACTTATGGTCATGCCCCCTTGTTGACTGGGCTGAAACCTGGGCCGGTGCGGATTCTAAAACAAGATGGTGAAGAGGAAATCTACTATCTTTCCGGTGGTTTTCTTGAGGTTCAGCCGCATTTGGTTTCGATTCTTGCGGATACCGGTATTCGTGCCCACGACCTGGATGAAGCAGCAGCAGCTCAGGCTGTGCAAGATGCTGAACAGGAAATGAAGGATAAAGCCGGCGAACTCGATTTAACTCTTGCGGCAACTCGGCTGGCGCAGGCCGCTGCCCAGCTGCGAACTATCGAAGAGCTACGGCGCCGAGCTAAATCCGGGCGTTGATGGGCATCACGGCTTAATAGAAGTAAGAATAAAAAAGGCAGCTCAGGCTGCCTTTTTTATTGGACTAAAATCAATTGAAGCTCGATATTAGTTTGGCGACTGCCAAACGGCTTGTTACTATTTGTCTGGTAAGGTACTTACTGTGAACCAGAATCGAATATTACCGCCTGATACCCATAGCTTCACCCTTACAAGGAAGGTGCTTTGAGTAAAGTTGAAATTATTGTACTTGCAGCGGGGAAAGGTACTCGCATGCGTTCAGAGCTGCCCAAGGTATTACACGGCCTGGCGGGCAAACCTTTATTAATTCATGTACTCGATACGGTGGCCTCATTAGTTGATGCGCGAGTAAGCGTTGTTGCTGGCCATGGTCTTGAGCGCGTTAAAAGCGAACTGGAAAAATATCAGAGTTTGGGAGAAAAAAATTCATTTCCCATCAACTGTATTGAACAAGGTGAACAACTCGGTACTGCCCACGCGGTAGAGCAGGCGATCCCGCTGCTGGGAAATGATGGCACAACGCTTATTTTATATGGTGATGTTCCACTGATTGGCCTGGCTACATTGGAACAAATGCTCGCCAGCGCGATTAATAATACCTTGACCTTGCTAACTGTGAACTTACCTGACCCAACCGGTTACGGACGCATTATTCGGGATTCGGAGGGGGAGGTGCTAGGCATCGTGGAACAAAAAGATGCCACAGTAGAACAGCTTTCTATTACTGAAATTAATACCGGCATCATGGCAATGCCCACGGCGTTTTTAAAACAAAGCCTGCCGATGATTGGAAATGATAATGCCCAGGGCGAGTACTACCTCACGGATATCGTCGAGCTGGCGGCAAAACAGGGCCTGGCTATCGAAGCCTTGCACCCGGAGTCGGTGGAGGAAGTTGAGGGCGTTAACGATCGTAGGCAGTTAGCCCGGCTTGAGCGCTACTATCAAAGAACCCAGGCGGAGGCCCTGTTAGATGCGGGTGTTGCGCTGGCCGACCCTGCTCGCTTTGATTGTCGCGGTACTCTTGAAGCGGGTAGCGACGTATTTATCGATATCAATTGTGTT
>JAUUYV010000282.1 GCA_030590275.1 Porticoccaceae bacterium | reverse complement strand
TTGCTGGAGCTTCGCTCTTTGGGCCTGAAGTAACTGGGTTAGTTGATCACGCACCTTAGCTGCTTATTTACCAATATTTTGCAAGTATTGGACAATAATGTTTTTTAGCGCTTCACCCTCTCGCTGACGAGACTCGACAAGCTCCGTCAACGCGACCTTAAATAACCTTATGGCCTCGCCCTGAATCGCGTCACGGTCGATTATTCCAACTTGCAACACACCGGGTATTTGCAAAACTTCATGAGCAGACAGTGGCGCTGGAGCAGTCATCATCGCGCTGATAGTGTCACAGGCTCTTACGTAATCCCTGACTCGGCTTTCATCAACCACAAAACTGGAGGCCGGCTGGCTTATCTCCAGTTTTAAATTCACATCGAGCTTACCCCTACTGAGCACACCGCGCAGGTTTTCTCTGAGTAGGGGTTCGAGTAATCGTTGTGTTTCTGGTAGACGAAAATGAGGCTCAAAAAAGCGATGGTTAACACTACGCAACTCCCACATTAGTGTGCCCCACTCGTATTCCTCGGTGGTTCGTGCAAAGGCAGTCATACTACTTGGCATATCGCATCTAACGCTGTTCGGTAAAAACATCTTAGCAGAGGTTTGTACCGTCATTACAGCAGAATTCAGTTACAATTTGATTCAGATTTGCCACCTGATGCCGAGGCCTTTTACGGTCGCGTATAATGGCAGGCTGTAATTTATATTTCCTTTATTTTTTTGCTATCGAGGTTCTTTATGACGAGACCCAGCGGGCGTCGGCCCGAACAACTTCGCACGGTTAAACTGGATCGACAATTTACTAAACATGCCGAAGGTTCCGTGCTGGTGTCGTTTGGTGACACACAGGTGATTTGTACCGCGAGTGTCGAGCCGGGCGTACCACGGTTTTTGCGTGGTAAAGGTCAGGGATGGGTGACGGCAGAATACGGAATGTTGCCCCGCTCTACGGATAGCCGTATGGGTCGAGAAGCTGCCCGAGGAAAACAGAGCGGCCGCACCCAGGAGATTCAGCGCTTGATTGGTCGCTCCTTACGCGCAGCGGTTGATTTGAGCAAACTGGGGGATAACACAATCACCATAGATTGCGATGTTATCCAGGCCGATGGCGGGACCCGTACCGCCTCGATCACTGGCGCCTGTGTGGCTCTTGTGGATGCAATGACCTATCTTCGTGATAGAAAACGTATTAAAGAAGACCCACTGATGCATATGGTGGCGTCAGTTTCTGTAGGCGTATATAGAGGAGAGCCCGTACTCGATCTGGATTACGCTGAAGACTCTAATGCTGAAACCGATATGAATGTGGTGATGACCAGCAAGGGCGGGTTTATTGAGGTACAGGGTACGGCAGAAGGCGCTCCGTTTACCGGTGCTGAGCTCGATGCCATGTTGGGCCTGGCCAGGCGCGGCATCGACGATCTGGTAAAGGTACAGAAAATGGCTCTCGCGCAAACATAATTATTGCGTAGTAAAAGGTAGTGCGCTTATAACCTTCCTTAAGAATTAACACAGGCCAACTTTAACACTGACTTCGACCAGGCAGGCGCCGAGCTTCAAAGGCCTCCCATATCGTAATCCACTATTACTGGCGCGTGGCTAGAGAACCCTCGCGCTTTATAAAGCACAGCGTATTCAACATTAGGTTTCAGGCTACCCGAAATTATTTGTGTATCAGTGCGCCAACCACCGCCCTCGCCTATTTTCCCCGATGGCCACCAGCTAAATTCGTCCATGTCTGAATTACTGGTACGAAAAGCGTCAGCATAGCCAATATCGCTATAAAGCTGCTTGAACCACTGCCGCCCAGCAAGTAGTGAGCTCGGTTCATTTTGCTGTTCGCTGCCGTTTTCGACATCATCCAGTGTGGCCACCATCTGCCAGTTGCCACAAAAAATGTAGCGTCGTCTTTTGCGAGTAATCTTTTCCATATGGGCTTGCAAGCCAGTGATAAAACGATCTTTAGCCTCAGCCTGCTCAGGCCCACCCTCGGCATCGGGCGTAATGAGAGATACAACGCTAAGTTCTTCGAAGTCTGCCTGCAGATAACGACCATCCATATCTTCTCCGCTTTGCAAGCCGAAGCCGTACATAATGGCTTTTGGCGCTTGTCGGGTGTAAATAGCGATGCCGTTGCAATCCGGATCAGCGGCTTGAAAGGTATAGGTAAAATAATCTTCCAGCTGGAACTCAGGCCTATCCTCTACCTCATGCGACGGTGCTCGCAAATCCTGCAGACAAATAATTTCCGCATCCTGTCCGGCAAGCCATTGAAACAGCCCTCGGTCTGCAGCCTGAAAAATACCATCGCAAGATAGACTGATTACCCGCATATTCACCTCTTATTATTCGACTTCATATGATAACTGATTGATAGAGGGTGCCGAAACAGGAGGCCTAGCGTAAAATTGCCAACCAGGTCGAAATTATGTTTATTAATGGGAGGATAACACTCAAAGTTATGGAAGATTACCAACGCCGGTTTATTAATCTTGCTATTTCCCGACAAGCTTTGCTCTTCGGTGAATTCAAACTCAAATCAGGGCGAATAAGCCCTTATTTTTTTAATGCCGGTTGTTTTAGCGATGGCGGCAGTCTGGCGACACTGGGAGATTGCTATGCAGACGCTATTGTTGCCTCAGGTTTTGAATACGATGTTTTGTTTGGCCCTGCTTACAAAGGGATCCCTTTAGTAGCCACAACAGCTGTAGCGCTAGCCCGAAACTTCAATCGAGAAGCACCCTATTGCTTTAACCGGAAGGAAGCCAAAGACCACGGTGAAGGAGGGGACCTGGTGGGTGCACCTCTGTCGGGGCGCGCCCTGATTATCGACGATGTAATGACGGCAGGCACCGCAATTCGTGAAGTTATGGACATTTTTGAACGCTATAAGGTTAAACCCGCCGGTGTTATTTTAGGCCTGGATCGCAAAGAGCGAGGCCAGGGGTCACTGTCAGCAGCTCAGGAGATCTCCGCAGAGTTTTCGATTCCTGTGACGAGCATCATCGATATAGACCACATCATAGAGTACCTTGAGGATCTAAATTTAGAGGCGAGTACTCTGGAAGCGGTACATCGCTACCAGAACAGATACGGGATTTAATATTTTACCACTGCACTCTCGTTGCATTTCAGGTATGAGGATTGGTTGGTATGAAAAATTGGTGCTATTTTGCACGCTCTATTCGGCTATGCCTGGCATCGGTCGTGATGATGTCATTTGGCGTTGCGGTATCAGCAGGCGATTTATATCGCTATCGTAACGACCAGGGAAACCTGGTAATTAATCACACCGTACCGCCTCAACTTGTCAAAAATGGCTACGAGCGGCTAG
>JAUUYV010000279.1 GCA_030590275.1 Porticoccaceae bacterium | reverse complement strand
GCGAACCCCAGTTATTTATAAGCTTCGTCGCCCCCGGTGTAATCTGATAAATCTACACCTTCACCTACCAGCAGGTCTTTAGAACTCACGAACTTAGGCTTGATTAACCATACTAGCAAAGGAACAACCACTAAAGCGATAATCATATTGATCAACATCACCATCACTAGCAGCAAGCCCATATCTGCTAGAAACTTCAGCTCCGACATGAAATACCAGGGCAAAATACCAATCAAGACAATGGTTGCAGTAAAGAAAATCGCCTTACCTGTTGTCGCTACCGCCGCAAGAATACCTAAACCGTAGTCTTCATGCTCCTGGTATTCTTCACAGATACGGCCCAACAAATAGATACCATAATCAATACCCACTCCAATACCAATGGCCGCAATAGGGAGCGTATTCACATCGAGACCTATCCCCATATACACCATCACTGCCGCTAAAAAGCAGTTAGACATATTGACGGGGATCAATAATAGAACCCCTGCAACCAGTGAGCGATAGGCATAGCCGCAGGTAATAAGAATGGCGAGATTCAAAAAAGCCAGAATAATGTACTGGTACTTGTCCACGGTATCGTTAATAGATTGCTGTAGTGCAATCGTGCCAGTGCCAAGGCGAATCCGGTATGTATCGTGGTCTATACCCACTTTTTCCAGTGCGCTTCTAACTTGCTCCAGGGCCGAATCCACAGTTTCCTGTTTGTTATCTTTATACCAGAGCGAAACTGTACCATTTTGCTGGACAAAATCAGACACATGGGAAAATGCCTTAGGACTCGTTCCAAAGAGCACGGCCCCAGATGCTGCCTGCACCGCAGCGTCAGTAATGTCCAGGGGAGCCCATTTGGGATTCCCCCCACTAAATAATCTATTTGCCTCGGGCAGATAATCACCAAAAGACAGGGTTGCTACCGGTGGATTGTCGCCAAGCTCCATCAGACGCTGCAAAGCACCCATGGTGAAAATGGGGTCAGACTGCTTGAGCAAACGTTCTGGCGTTTGCTCTTTGACTTCAAAAACTAGCTCTAAGGTATTTAGACCGGGAAAGTGGCTGTTAATCTGGCTAACACCTACATTGTATTCCGAGTCACTCCAGAGCAGGTTGCTGCCCTCCACCGGGTTACCGACTTTGATCTGCGCCATTTTATAAACACTGAAACCAAACAATACAATCAAAACGACAGTCGTAATCTTCGCAGGGCCACCGTAGGTAATCCGGGCTAGCCGCTGAAGCATGTGTTTAATGAATGTGTGCAGATTAAAACTACTATTATCTAATCCTATTACTTTCTCGATATTTTTTGGCTCGGGCAATATCGATAACAGAAGCGGGGCCAAAAACACGTTTGCAGGAATCAGGCTCATTGCCCAGAAACCGCAGAATACGGCAAAACGCTCCATTGTAGGAATAGGTGCTACCGCTATGAGAAAAAGCCCCACAGCATCGGTAACAATCCCCAATATCCCTGGTGCCATCATCACGCCGAGCGAAATCTCCGCAGCCTTCTTTTTATCCCTAACGTGGTAGTAAACTTCGTAATAGCGCTCAATGAATTGTACGCAATGACTAAAAGAACGCGCTACAAGCAGCAATGGTACGACCATAATTAAAGGCTCAATCGGGTCTCCAATCCAGCCGACAAAACCAAAACCCCAGGCCGCTCCAACGATACTACACACTAATGGCACTACCACCCCGACGACATTCCTCATATAGACGATCAGGGACAACAGTAGTGCACTTGCAGTCACTGCAAAAATCAGCAACATTTCGCGCTCATAAAAATACACCCAGCCAGTCAACATGGGCTGACCAGCAACGTATATTTCATGGGCATCATCGGCTTCAGCCGCGATAATTTTTTCCTTTATCTCATCGAACACCAGGCCATAATCAAGTAGGCGCTCAATAAAGGTGGCCTGAATCAGGGTGGCCGTTTGATCTTGTGATATCAGAAAAGCCTGGCTGCCCGGCGATTTCTTGACCAGCTCCCGGAACTCATCCATCTCTTCTTCTGTAGCAGGCGGCGCGTCGCCCATCAACGGCCTGCTATCGATGCCAAACGGGGTCGCTCGGGCGTAACGAGCTTTTTCAGTCGTAATAGAAAGGATCTGGTCGTGATCAACACCCTGAATCAAATCTATATTACGCGTCATGTCCCAAACTTTTTGCAAAGTTTCAGGATTATAAATCGTCTCACCATCCGTACGCTTGACCATAACGGTTACGGTCAGGGGATTACCAAAGTTCGGGTGATCTCTAAACGTTTGTACGAAAGGGTGGTTTTTTGGCAGCAAGTCCGAAAAGATTGTTTTCAGCTCGACATCTTTAACGCCGAATAGAAAAAAGATGGTAACAAGCGACAGAGTAATCAGTGATGCCCACGGGTTGTTCATCACAAACCGTGCCAGACGATAGCGTAGTGTTTCCAAAATCTTCCCCTACAACAATAATGTTTTTGAAATAAGCGTCGTCAAAAAGACGCGGAACTCTACCACGTTAAAATCCGCTGTTCTACAAACTTTACCGTCATTTTAAGCCTAAACACCAAAGGATCAGATCTAACCACGGGCAACAACAAGCCGAGCTAACAACATGTTTGCTCGAAAGGTCCTGGGTATTAATCTCCGGACGCCGACGACACAGATCAGACAAATGGCGCGTCGCACCTTAACATTTAACCGCTCGAAGAAGAAGAAGACCTAAATCGTTTTACTGCACCAGGCCAAAGATACGCCGTCACAACAAACCCTAGCACCAGCATTCCGATCAACACCCAGGGCGGAAACAACACACCAACGGCAGGTCGCTCGAACTTGGCAGTAAGGCCCGGAATACTCCACAGGTCACCACTGCCACGCCCCACAACCAACTGAGCTTTCATGCCTTTTTCCATGTGCTGAGCGATATCACAATGAACAAGATAGGTACGGTCATCGCTCGGCACAATGAAGGTACCAACCTGCGTTTCCCCACCGGCTGCTTCCATATGGAACATACCATGATCGTATAAATACTTAGGCAAACGATGCAGCATCCACTGGTGACGGACTTTATCCTCATTATGGAATGTCACCGTTATCCGACTACAGGGCTCCACGTTCCATTCGTGCTGGTCAAACCCGAATACGGTGTCGGCGTAGGGTTTGGCATACTGAGTACCCGCCGTAACCGTGAATTCATAGTCGCGAGAGATCTCCTGGCAGTCGTCAGGCAAGACATCACTATTGGCGTTCATGACCATACCAGTTTCATCCATAGTCATGCGATGATCCATCTGATGCCCGCCACCGTCGGCACCACCACTCTCAGAAAAAGCCGATGCCGCCACAACCAGCAGAAGCAGCTTCAAGATAAAGCCCGTTACCCGGTAGAGCGAAACCAACTCATTCATCGCGCTTCGACCCCGGGAAAACCTGGCGATACAATAGCCCCAGGACAATACCAAGT
>JAUUYV010000057.1 GCA_030590275.1 Porticoccaceae bacterium | reverse complement strand
TGGAAGAGATCAAAAAGAACGGCGGTGAAGCCATAGCCAATGGCGCTAATGTCGCCGACTTTGAAGAAGTGCAGGCCATGGTTCAGCAAACTATGGATGCCTGGGGCCGTGTCGATATTCTGGTGAACAACGCCGGTATATTGCGAGACAAGTCTTTTTCTAAAATGACTATGGAAGACTTTAAGCTGATCGTGGATATCCACCTGATGGGCGCTGCCTACTGCACTAAGGCAGTATGGGATATTATGAGGGAGCAGGCCTACGGCCGTATTGTGATGGTTACATCCGCCAGCGGCCTTTACGGTAACTTTGGTCAATCCAACTACAGTGCTGCAAAGCTTGCGGTGGTCGGGTTAATGAATACTCTGGCCCAGGAAGGGGAAAAATACAACATACATGTCAACTCCCTTGCACCAGCGGCACTTACCCGAATGACCGAAGACATAATGGATCCTCGTGCTACCGATGTGCTCAAGCCCGAACCGGTCAGTGCCGGGGTGCTGGCATTGTGTGCGGAAGATGCTCCCAACAAATTTATTTTGTGTGCGGGAGCAGGTGGGTTTTCCTGGTCGCATTCGTATGAAACCAAGGGTACCTACTTACCGCAGAATGAGCAGACACCGGAAGGTGTTGTCGCGCATTGGTCGGAGATTGTTGACACCGAAGGGGAAGAATCCCTGGGCTCAGCACTCAGACAAACAGCAAAATTCATCAAGGCCGCATTGGCTGAACTGAAGGAAAAGGGTTAATAAGCCTCGGAGAAATATCATGAGAGAAGCTGTTGTAGTTTCATCAGCACGCACCCCGATCGGCAAAGCCTATCGGGGCCTGTTTAACGATACAGAAGGCCCAACCATGGCCGGTATTGCCGCGAAGGCGGCGATAGAACGCGCCGGTGTAGACCCGGCGGAGATTGAAGATGTGGTGATGGGTTGTGCCTTAAGTCAGGGTACTACTGGCTATAACATCGGTCGCTTAACTGCCCTGGCGGCGGGATGCCCGGTCACAGTCAGTGGTATGACCATGGACCGACAGTGCTCGTCTGGCCTGATGTCAGTTGCGACTGCCGCCAAGCAAATCATCCACGACGGTATGGAAGTTGCGATTGGTGGTGGTGTCGAGCACATCAGCCTGGTGCAAAACGAACACCAGAATGGTTTTCGTGCTCAGGATCCTAACTTAATCGCTAAGCACAAAGACATATACATCGCCATGTTACAGACAGCAGAAATTGTAGCCAGTCGCTATAAGATCGAGCGGGATGTGCAGGATGAATACGGTCTGCAATCACAACAGCGTACCGCTGCTGCTCAGGAAGCTGGTTTATTTGACGACGAAATTGTCGAAGTCACCAGAATGATGAAATTGGTAGACAAGGCAACGGGTAAAGAGGCTTTGGAAGAAAAAACTCTAAAGCTCGACGAGGGCAACCGTCCAAGCACGACACTGGAAGGCCTGCAATCCTTGAAGCCAGTATTCGAGGGAGGTGTGATTACCGCCGGTAATGCTAGCCAACTTTCCGATGCTGCTGCGGCCTGTGTGTTAATGGAAGGGAAATTGGCGGAGCAACGGGGTGTGGAGCCTCTCGGTATTTACCGTGGTATTGCCGTAGCCGGTTGCGAGCCCGATGAAATGGGTATCGGCCCGATTTTCGCCATTCCTAAATTACTCAAGCAACACGGTTTGAGCATCGACGACATTGGCGTATGGGAATTAAACGAGGCCTTTGCTGTGCAGGTACTCTACTGTCGTGACCAGTTGGGTATTCCCAATGAGAAGCTCAATATCAATGGTGGTGCCATCGCTATTGGACATCCCTATGGTATGAGCGGTACCCGTATGATTGGCCACGCCCTGCGCGAAGGTAAACGCCGAGGCGAAAAATACGTGGTAATTACCATGTGTGTTGGCGGCGGTATGGGAGCTGCGGGTCTGTTTGAAGTAGCGTAAGTCCAGGTCAGGCCAGGCGTCGTGTGCAAACGCGACGCCTGGCACTAATAATACAAAAACCGAAGGCGCTAAAATGACCGAAAATAATAAAGTGGCTTTTAGTTCGATCCTCAAAAAAACTGTCCAAAATACTATTGATAGCACTGTGAACAAGCTTATCGTCAGAACCATTAATCGATTTATTACCAGGCTGATAGCTCCACTTCTAATGGCAGCTCTAGTTACAGTGTTTGCGGGTCAAACCCACGCAGCAAAACCCGACCACGGGGGAGCAAATAAAGGGAAGGGAAGGACGAGCGAACAGATAAAAAAAGATCCGCGTCA
Source organism: Porticoccaceae bacterium (assembly GCA_030590275.1). The sequence goes on along the minus strand of JAUUYV010000057.1, from coordinate 5,926 downwards.
TAGGACTGAAGAGCACCGCGAATATGTAGATAGAGAGCCAGCTGAACAAGACCGTGACCGCGCAGAGGAAAAACATCAAACCATGAAGGAAAATCGAGGTGAGATGTCAGACAGTGATCGTGGTTTAAATAAGCAGTACGACATGAAAACTGAACAGGAACAGAAAGAGCTAGGCAAAGGTTCGGAAAAAGGTCAGGAAATACGCGAAGAACACCGCCGTAAATGGTGGAAGTTCTGGGGAAAATAACCTTTTCATTGATAAACAGATCATCAGGGTGAGCGGTTATGGAGCACCAATTCAAAGTCGAGCAAATTTTTGAACGGAAACCTGTTGGAGTATTGACCCGACAGCTTGATGAAGTAACCTTTGAACTGAGCGATAAATCCCACCTCGGAGGGTTCCCCATCAAGCGTTTTGTCACTCAACCGCGCACATTAAACGATGATGGAGCCCCAGACCTAAAGGTATTTTGCTTTTACCTGAAAAATGGCAAAGATAAAACTCATTTCGTCGTAGGTGAAGTGGTGTGTCTCAAATCATAAACTAGCGAACGTTACGCTTAGGCCATTGATTTAATTTCGATAATAATAGAACTCGTCTCGTCGATTCGCTAAAGCTGATAGAAGCAACACGAAAAAGGCAAAGCTCGGCTCCTATTTTTTAGAAGCAGCGCCAAGTTTACGACTAAACCGCCGTTTGCGCCGATAAGGAAACACATCGACAATTTTTCCAGCCCGAATTTGTTGTTGTAGGTTGATCCAGAAATCAGCGTCGTATATATCTCCGTGCAATTGTTCGAAAGCTTGTTTAGCTACGGGATTCCCGGAAAAAAACAAACTAAACTCTTCAGGAAAAACATCTTCTTCGGCAACGATGTACCAGGGCCTGGATGCCATTTCCTGCTCTTCGGTTACTGGCTCTGGAATACGCCGAAAATTGCAGTCGGTCAGGTAGCAAATTTCATCATAATCGTAAAAAACAACTCGGCCGTGCCGGGTTACTCCAAAGTTTTTTAACAACATATCGCCAGGAAAGATATTAGCTGCCGCTAATTGTTTAATCGCATTGCCATATTCTTCGATAACGCTGGCAGTATCTTCTTCATTTGCACCTTTCAGATACAGATTTAACGGCGTCATGTAGCGTTCTGTATAGAGATGCTTAATAATAATCTTGTCTTCTTTAAACACTAACTGGGATGGCGCAACCTTTATCAGTTCGTCGAGAAGCTCTTGAGAGAAGCGGTCGCGAGGAAATATCAGATTGTGGAACTCCTGCGTGTCTGCCATACGACCGATACGATCGTGTCGTGATACCAGCTTATACTTTTCCTTTACAATTTCGTGGGTAACATTTTTAGGGAAGTCGAATTTGTCTTTTATTATTTTGAACACCATACCGTAAGAAGGAAGAGTAAAGACACTCATCACCATCCCTTTGATGCCCGGCGCTACAATAAGAAGATCTGAAGAGTTGTTCAGATGCTTAACAAACTCCCGGTAAAACTCAGTCTTGGCGTGTTTTGGGAAACCCAGGCTGGTATAAATTTCATAGTCACCCTTGTTGGGGAGTAGTTGCTTTAAAAAATGCAGGTATTGATAAGGTAGTGGTGCATCCACCATAAAGTGGGCACGGGTGAAGCTGAAAATCACACTCATCTCAGAACGATTAAAAAAGGCTGTATCCACAAAAATACTGCCCTTTTCATTATTAAGAACGGGTAATACTAGTGGCAAGGACTGGTAGCCATCCACTATTCGACCAATGAGGTAGGCAGCTTTTCCCCGATAAAATACAGATTCCAGTAGATCAAATTTTAAATGGTGGAATTTACTGTTGATTTCAGGGGAGGCCTCTTGCTCATAGGCATTAACAATATTCTCTACATCATGATCAAGACTTTCCCATGGAATCGAAAACTCGGAGTCGAGAAGCACCTGAGTGAACAGTTCCTGGGGAGAGAAATAATTCTCATAACGAATATAGATGCTGTATTCACTTTCTGGTGCTACGGCTATTTGAGATGATAATACGTAAATTACATCGTCATCGATTTCATTGTGATCGTTGATGTAAGCAAAGACCGAGTTAAAGAAGGTTTCTGCAATCTCAAAATTAGGCGCGCTTGAGACCAATTGGGTGTATATGGTTTTTGCCTGAGCCCATAGTTCCAGCTCGGTGACGTCTTTTGTCGTTACCGTGGTTAATAACTGAGCCGCTTGCTGAACTTTGGCTTTGTAGAGCTCGATTCTGTCCTGATTGATATCCTGAACTGCCTGCCAGTCAGCCTTTTCGAACCGGGCTTTTGCTCCGAGGGTGATATTTTGAAAGTCAGCAAAATAGCTGTGGAAACCATTAAAGATGGTTTTGGCCATGCGCCGCGCAGTGCTATTGCGAATCGATGTGCTGGTAGGCGCTGAGCTCATAGGGACTAAACTGTATACTTAAAGGCCAATTTTCTTGCGGAGAGCACGCATTTTTTTCTGTTTTTCTTCACGACTTAAGCTCGAGTGAGAAGGGCTATCTAATGCCGTCGGGGTGGCTATTGCCAGGTTTTCTCCGCTCAATGCCCGCTGACAAAATATTCGATACTGTTTCCGAAACCCCGGCCACGAGTTAGCTTCCGTTTGATGAGCAAGTTGATACCAGCCGTGGGCCAGACCAGCATGGTAGACAGCAGGGTGGCTCCACGGGTGTGCAACCTTCGGGCTTGGCGCGTTGCAGGCTTCAACATAGGCCTCGCGGGCGCTGGGTAAACCCATCAAGGTTAGCTGTTGATCACAGGCTTCAAGCATGGCATTCAACGTCGGCAGATATTCATTTTGTTCGATGACACTGCGAGCGGCAGCTAGTATCGCATCGGGTCGAAAATTACCGAGCACGTCGAACCACAATCGTTTGGCCTGGTCTAGCAGGGTAGTATCGCTAAAAGCACTGTAAAACTGGTTGTGGTAATTAATCCGAAACAGGGCAAACACCTGATTAATGGTATCGACCAGTTCCTTCGCAGGCTCTGCAAGGGTTGCGGGGTCAGCCTGCCCAGCTACGATCGGAGAGCTCTTCGACGAGATTTCGATGTCGCGTACTGCCTGTTCGACTGTTTTTTTGCTGTGTTGCATGGCGACTGCCTGATGAATTGTTGTGGCCCGAGCTATTCTGATAAGCCCACTGACGTTTAACGTACTGCAAAAACTTAGTGTTCCATGAATTTAATAATTGCCCACTTTCCTGCCAATAAAGAACAAATTCCGGTATACACTGTTCGGCAAAACCCCGCTCAATCCCTGCCATGTCCAGTATGTCGTAAACATTCTCGTCGGGCCGCCAGGCCGTACCCATGGCATGAGGCTCATTGCTCTGCCCAGAAAGAGAGGAGTGATATTTGGCCCACTGCCGGCGAATGTGTTGAACAAACTGAGTATTCCAGGTACTAGATCGGGTGCCACGATCACGCCAGTAGAGAATGAATTCGGGAATGGCATCCTCTATAAAGTTACCGTTAATATCGGCTCGAATCAGAATCTCCAGAGCTTCTGGCGATGGTCGCCAGTAGCTATCTATTGTTACTTCCTGATCGAGGCGAGCCTGTTGGGCTTCCCGCTCACGCCATAACTTAAGTACCTGTTTAATGAATTTCGATCCCCAGCTATGACGCGATTCAGCCCGTTCTCCCCAATAGGTAACAAACTCCCCCACCTGATCCAGAGCGAATTGTTGTGGAATTCCGTACTGAGCCAACTGACCGAGAATTTCTCCGTCGGGCTCCCAGCGCGCGGATATTAAATTAATACCTCGATGGGTCCGGGATGTTGTAGCTGGAGTCGGCGCTACCGGCATCGAACTTGTCGGAATCGGATCAACCTGGGCTGCTTGCAGAGTACCGCTGGCAGTAGGCTCATTAAAGGCAAACCGAAAAGCTATGTGTCCATCAAAAGGTGGGTTATCGGTTAATAAAACCCCCTGACCGAGAAGATTTGAAGTAATACGCCAAATGTCTTTACTATCCCAGAAAGGTAGCAACGCCAAAAGCCTGGGCCCGGGGATCTCGGCCCATATCAATTCTCCGCGCTTGACAGACTCTCGATATACAAGAGTTTCCTTAAGCGTTTGTAACAAGATGGCTTCTTCGAGACCAAGAGTGGCGGCTATATGGGGGGAAAAAACCAGGGGTTTATCTGGGATCAAAGACATGTCGTTACTGTAACAGATCACCAGGCCCTCGAGCAGTTTTCGAACACTATAAATCGATAAGGGAAGCGTGGCTGGCTTAGACTACAAGATCGACCTGATAGTACCCGGTCCTAAGCCACGCAATTTTGTTAGCTTCTCGATTTGTGCCTTGTCCCAGCGCACGCTAGGATGCTCAGATACGTAATCAAAAGGAAAAACCGGTGGCAAAAAAACGCACCAGCGCCTATGTCTGTAATGAATGTGGTGCCGACTTCACCAAGTGGCAGGGCCAGTGCGGTGAATGCAATGCCTGGAATACGCTAAACGAAATCCGTCTGGGCATAGCCAAACCCGGAGCGGCAGCTCGGGCTGGTTTCGCTGGAGCCGTAGATGGACAGGTCGCCAAACTTGCCGATATTGCTTTGCAGGAGCAAGCGCGCCTGCCAACCGGTTTTGGTGAGCTGGACCTGGTGCTGGGCGGTGGCCTGGTTGAAGGTTCCTGTGTGCTTTTCGGTGGTGAACCTGGAGCCGGTAAAAGTACCCTGCTGCTACAAACTCTATGTCGTCTTGCCGGTCGCGTCGACGCACTTTATGTCACCGGGGAAGAATCTCCGGGACAGATCGCCATGCGGGCGCGACGCCTGGGGCTTCCAGTAGATAAGCTCGACATTATGGCCGAGACCGCTACCGAAACCATTTGCGCCACAGCCCAGTCTTTAGCGCCGAAGGTGATGGTGGTGGATTCCATTCAGGTTCTGCATTGCGACGACATCAGCTCTGCGCCGGGCAGTGTTTCCCAGGTTCGAGAAAGCGCCGCTCAACTGATACGTTTTGCCAAGCAGTCCGGCACCATATTACTGCTAGTGGGCCATGTCACCAAGGAGGGCTCGCTAGCGGGCCCCAAAGTACTCGAACATATGATCGACTGCTCGCTAATGCTGGAATCCTCCCACGACAGTCGTTTTCGCACCTTGCGCAGCCACAAAAATCGCTTCGGCGCGATCAATGAGATGGGCGTTTTTGCTATGACTGATCAGGGTTTGCGAGAAGTCACCAATCCCTCGGCAATATTTTTACAACGCGGTGAGGAGGCGGCCTCCGGCAGTGTGGTCATGGTGGTATGGGAAGGCACCCGACCACTGCTGGTTGAACTACAAGCACTGCTAGATGAGAGTAATTTAGGGAACCCCCGTCGTGTCACCGTCGGTCTGGATCACAATCGTCTGGCCATGCTGCTGGCGGTTTTACATCGCCATGGTGGCTTAATGGTCGGCGACCAGGATGTATTCGTCAACGTAGTTGGCGGCGTTAAGGTTCTCGAGCCAAGCGCAGATTTGGCGGTACTGCTGGCGGTGGTCTCGAGCTTCCGGGATCGCCCTTTGCCGCAGGATCTAGTGGCCTTTGGTGAGGTTGGCCTGGCGGGGGAAATTCGACCCGTACCCAGTGGACAGGAACGGCTGCGGGAAGCGGCAAAACACGGCTTTACTCGTGCCATCGTACCGGCTGGCAATGTACCCCGTCAGTTTATTCCCGGCATGGAAATCGTGCCGGTGCGCAAATTAAGTGAAGCGCTAGAGGCGCTCTACTAAACACCCCGCCTGCACTCTTTCAAAACTGTTAAACTCGTTGCCGTTGAGGTGCCCGCAAGGGTGAAAAGGGAATTCGAGCGAAGAGCTTTTAGCCCATCGTTAACGAAGCTGTCCCCGCAACTGTATCCGGCGAGAGCCGCCCACTAGCCACTGATCAGGGTTGCAC
>JAUUYV010000083.1 GCA_030590275.1 Porticoccaceae bacterium | reverse complement strand
GCTTCAGGGGCCTTTTCAATGCCGGTCAAAATGGTTTCCTGAGACTGGAGCTTGCCCTCCGAGCGCCAGTGGATAAAGTCTTCTGCGAAGGCTTTATGGTGTTCTACCATATAGTCGAGTACCACAAATCCTTTCATGGTTACGCCCAGGGTAACGGCCTTGAACAGGTTTTTGATACCACTCCGCCCTTCTGGGGCGGTGTTGTAATCCTCGATGCTGCCACACATTATTACGCGCCCGTTTTTCCTCATATTCATGAGCGCTGCATCCAGTTGAGAGCCGCCAACATTGTCAAAAAATAAATCGATACCCCTGGGGCACAGACGAGCAAGGGCTGCGGTGTAGTCAGCTTCCTGGTGATAGTTAAAGGCGTCGTCGATGTGCGCGTTGATAAGTAGCCAGTCAATTTTCTGGTCGGAGCCCGCGCTGCCCACTACGGTGCAGCCCAAAATCTTGCCGATCTGGCATACCAGCGAACCTACCGCGCCAGCAGCACCGGAAACATAAATGGTCTCTCCAGGTTTCGCATCACCAAGTACCACGGTTCCAACGTAGGCTGTAATGCCGGGCATGCCCATAATGCTGAGATAATCCTGGGCGGCAACTTGAGAGGTGTCGCGTCTTCCCAGACCTTTGCCATCGGACACAAAATACTCCCGCCAGCCATTCATGCTTTCTACATAGGAGCCGGTGGGGAATTTGTCATTTTTAGATTCGGTGATAAGGCCAATTGCTCCGCCTTCCAAAACCTGGTCGACCTGAAAGGGCGGAATGTAGCTTTTAATGTCGTTCATGCGTGGACGCATGTAAGGATCCACAGACATCCACAGGTTTTTTACCAGTACCTGACCATCTTCAAGGTGATCGGGAATTTCGGTTTCCACGAGTTTAAAGCAGCTGGCATCAGGTATAGTGTGGGGTCGCTTGGCTAAATGGATTTCTCGGTTAATCATAGATTTCTCCTGACTAGTGGATTGTCGGTAACTAAGCGCCTGAAGTTTTTTTGGGCAGCGTTCGAGTGTTTTCTAAACTCAACGATTACGCGAGTCGTTCAGGCCCAGGCGCAAATTATGGGGGTGGATCGCATTGTGGCCGCTGAGCGAAAGTACGATATCTAGCAGTTCGCTCCAGGGCGAGGCGTCGCGCATTCCTTTAATCGCCCTATCCGCTCCAGCCAGTTGTCGTAGTAGTAAGTTGGCCTGTGCGGGAGAAATACGACGTAGTGCTTTACGGATACTGTTTTTTCGTTTTTCCCACACGCCGAGCTGGGCGAGAGCTTGTTCCGAGCTAGAACCGTCTGCCATGGCTTCTATGCCTTGCGCTATGGTATGCACTTCCCTGCTTAAGGCCCAAAGTATGGAGCTGGGCTCGACGCCCTCTTCCTGCAAACCCCGTAGGGTTCGAGCTGCACCTTGAGCATCTCCGTCGAACGTCTTGTCGATTAGATCAAAAATATTGTAGCGGGCAGAGTCCGATACTGCGCTTGAAACCATGTTGGCATCCACCTTGCCGTTGATGGCCAGGAGTTTAAGTTTCTCTATTTCCTGGGAGGCGGCGAGCAGGTTACCTTCTACCCTCTCAGCGAGAATTTCTATAGCCTGGGAGTTAACGTTGATGCCAGCCTGTTGCAGTCGGGTATTGATCCAGCGGGGCAGCTGGGTGGCATTGATAGGCCATATCTGGAGGATAATGCCTGTGGCGTCCAGGGTTTTTGCCCATTTTGTCTTTAGTGATGATTTATCCAGTTTGGGTGCGATAATTAGCAGTAGGGTGTCTTCCTCCAGCAGCTGACAGAGTTCGACTATGGCCTTGCTGCCAGTATCTCCCGGTTTACCGGTCTTGATTCTTACTTCAAGAATCTTTTTGTTGGAAAACAGCGATGGACTAGCTGCTTCGGTCAGGAGGGGGCTCCAGTCAAATCTCTGATTTTCTACCTGAAAGGTCTGGCGTTCTGTAAAACCTAGTGCGCGGGCGCTAACACGGATGTGATCGACAGCTTCCTGAACCAGAAGAGGTTCGTCTCCGGTGATCAGGTAGGCTGAGGCGAGCCGGTCCTTGAGGTGGGTGTCGAGTTGCTCAGGGCGTAGTCGCATTGGTGTTCACTCGACCAAGGCTTTGCAGCCGATTCAGGATTTGGCGGGCCAGGTCGCGTTTCATTTCGCTACGCAAGAGACGAGCTTCGTCGTCGGTGGCTAGAATATTGTCTTCGTTATACTCAAATACTCTTTCAACCCTTACCGTTGCCAGCGGCAGAGCCTCGGACTCGTTGTTGGAGAAAACCCTGAAGTTAGCAGTTTCTGTAAGTTCCAGCTCTGAAATTCGGGCGCTACCACTGACCGTAGCGGTACGCTGTTTACTACGTTCGCCACTAATAATTAAGCTGTATTCTGCTTCGCTCGCCTTTTCTTTTATAGCAATATCCATTGCGAGCAGCGAGCGTTCGAGCTCCCGTAGCAATTCACTTTTACTATTTGTGCCACTGATGTAGATGCTCTCGATAGTCTGCGCGTTATCGGAATAACCCCGCAAATGCCAGCCGCAATTGCTGATCAGAAATGTGGTTAATAGAATGCATATTAATTTGATGGCTAAGGGTTTGCCTGAGTGTGCACCAGGGTGTAGAGAGGAGGGAATAGAGATCATAACAAGCAGTCTTTGGTCGGATTGATGGCAAACGGTTGATGACAAATAGTGGCAGAGGATACTCTTTAGTTGCTTACCTTAGCTAGAAATATATGGCTAAACATAAATAGCCAGCCATCACTTAATTGGCGACAATATTGACTAACTTACCCGGCACCACGATCACTTTTCGAATGCTTAGTCCTTCCGTAAAACGCTGTACCTTAGGTTCTTCTTTAGCCAGGGTTTCAAGAGTAGCCTTATCGGTTCCAGTGGCGACCTCTATTTTGCCGCGTACCTTCCCATTCACCTGTATCACCAGGGTGATGGTGTCGCGAACCAGGGCAGATTCGTCTACGCTCGGCCAGCGCGCATCCACGATAATCTCGTCTTTCCCCAGATTTGCCCATAGTGTGTGAGCAATGTGCGGCACGATCGGCGCCAATAGCAGGACGGCAGCTTCCAGGGCCTCTTGCTTGACGGCCAGTGTGGAACTGGAATTACCGTCGAGTTTGTTCAGTTCGTTGAGTAACTCCATGACTGCGGCGATTGCGGTGTTAAACGTTTGTCTCTGGCTGTAGTCATTACTGACTTTGGCGATAGTTTCGTGGGTTTTGCGGCGCAAGGTTTTTTCTGCTTCGGTCAGCTGCTCGGCATCAAAGCGTGGTGCATGATCTTTGGGAAATTGAGACAGGTGTTCGTGAACTGCTTTCCAGAGTCGGCGTAAAAAGCGGTGAGCCCCTGCTACGCCTTCATTGGACCATTCGAGTGATTGTTCTGGAGGGGCTGCGAACATGGTGAACAAACGTACTGTATCGGCACCATAGCGCTCGATAAGTTGTTGTGGGTCTACGGTGTTGCCTTTGGATTTGGACATTTTACTACCGTCTTTCAGCACCATGCCCTGACACAGGAGACGTGTAAAAGGTTCATCGGAGTTCAGAAGCCCTTCATCGCGCATTAGTTTGTGAAAAAAGCGCGCGTACAGCAGGTGAAGGATGGCGTGTTCAATGCCGCCTATGTATTGATCCACGGGTAACCAGTAATTGGCACGTTCGGGGTCGAGCATACCTTCGCTATAGTCGGGGCAGGTAAAGCGCGCGTAATACCAGGAAGACTCCATGAAGGTGTCGAAGGTATCGGTTTCCCGCTCCACCGACTGGTTGTCGAGTCTGTCCTTGCGCCACTCAAGGTCGGCCTTGAGTGGCGAATGCACCCCGTCCATGGCCACTTCTTCTGGCAGCAGAATTGGTAATCTTTCTAAAGGCACCGGGATGACATGTTGCTCTTCGTCGTAGAACATGGGGATAGGAGCGCCCCAGTAACGTTGGCGGGATACTCCCCAATCACGCAGGCGAAAATTAGTGGTGATTTCCCCCTTACCTTTTCTAGTTAACTCGCCAGCGATAGCGTCGAAGGCCTCATTAAAGTTAAGGCCGGTATAGGCATCAGAGTTTATTAGTCGGCCCTGTGTAGTGAATGCTTCGTTGTTAATATCACAGGGTTTGTCGTTTGTAGGCTCGATGACCTGAATAACCGGCAGCGAGTATTTGCGGGCAAATTCCCAGTCCCGCTGGTCGTGACCAGGTACCGCCATTACCGCGCCGGAGCCGTAGTCCATCAATACGTAGTTGGCGACCCATACCGGTACTTCGGCACCGCTTAGGGGATGAATCGCTTTAAGCCCTGTGTCCATACCGAGCTTCTCCATGGCGGCCATATCGGCTTCCGCAAGCGATTGTTTTTTGCATTGGGTAATAAATGTGGCTAGTTCGGTGTTGTCTTTAGCGAGTGCGAGGGTGATGGGGTGCTCGGCGGCGAGACTAAGATAGGTGACGCCCATCAGCGTATCCGGGCGAGTGGTGTACACATCAAAGCCAGTGTTGCCAGCAACAGGTTTGGCTAAATCAAAAGCCATAGTCACACCGCGACTTTTACCGATCCAGTTGCGCTGCATAGTGCGCACCTGTTCGGGCCATTGGTCGAGTTTGTCGAGATCAGCCAGCAGTTCCTCGGCGTAGTCGGTGATTTTGATCGACCATTGGGGTATTTCCTTGCGCTCTACCGGACTGTCACAGCGCCAGCAGCAGCCATCGATTACCTGCTCGTTAGCGAGTACCGTTTGATCATTAGGACACCAGTTAACCGCGCTGGTCTTTCGGTAGACCAGGCCTTTTTTATAGAGTCGGGTGAAAAACCATTGCTCCCAGCGATAGTAATCCGGTGAGCAGGTAGCTAGTTCTCGTGTCCAGTCGTAGCCAAAGCCGAGGGTTTTTAGTTGCGTCTTCATATAGCCGATATTGTCGTAGGTCCAGGCGGCTGGTGCGGTGTTGTTTTGGATAGCGGCGTTTTCCGCAGGTAAGCCAAAAGCGTCCCAGCCCATGGGCTGTAGCACGTTTTTACCCAGCATGCGCTGATAGCGGCTGATGACGTCGGCGATAGTGTAGTTACGGACATGACCCATGTGTAGTTTGCCACTTGGGTAGGGGAACATCGCCAGGCAATAGTACTTTTCTTTCGACTGGTCTTCGTGAACTTCAAACACACGATTTGCGTCCCAGTACTTCTGGGTCTCGCGTTCAATAATCTCTGGGCGGTATTGATCTTCCATCGAGTGCATCCGTAAGTTGCGTTTTGCCAACTGCCACAAGGTATCAGTAAGAAAGCGCAGAATTATAGGTGAAAGGGGCAGTCATACCTAGAGTTTCTCTCTGTCCTTGGGTATGTTCCAGTCTCAGTGAATCGAGTTTGTTAATACGAACAGTCAAGGAATAAGGTTTGGGTAGACAGGCTAGCGATGGCTGGGCTGTAGTCTGCGTCCATGGCCTAACCTGGGCTTATGGTTAAATGCTCTGTGGAAGCAGAATGATTAAACATCTGACTGGATGGTTAATAAATACTGGAGACGAAGTTTAGTGAAGATACTCGTTACAGGAACTGCTGGTTTTATCGGGTTTCATCTGGCGAACAGGTTGATTGCTAGAGGGGATGAGGTTGTCGGCCTTGATTCAATTAACGACTATTATGATCCGCGTATTAAGTACGGTCGCCTGAAACACGTTGGTGTTAAAAAAAACCTCATTAAATATAATCAGGTTATCAGCTCGGATCAGCACCAAAATTATCGCTTCATCCAATTGCAATTAGAAGACCAGGAAAGTTTAAGCGATCTCTTCAAGCGAGAGAAGTTTGATGCCGTATGTAACCTGGCTGCTCAGGCTGGAGTTCGTTATTCTCTAGAAAATCCTAAAGCCTATATCGATTCAAATATCATAGGATTTATTAACATCCTGGAGGCTTGTCGCCACCATCAGGTCAACAACTTGAGCTATGCTTCTAGTTCTTCAGTCTACGGCTTAAATGAATCCTTGCCATTCTCTACCTCAGATAATGTTGATCACCCTATTAGTTTGTATGCGGCAACAAAAAAATCTAATGAACTCATGGCGCATACCTACTCCCATTTATATGGGATCGCATCTACTGGACTTCGTTTTTTTACTGTTTATGGTCCCTGGGGTCGTCCTGATATGGCATTGTTTTTATTTACCAAGGCCGCCTTAGAAGGCAAGCCTATCAATGTCTTTAATCACGGTGAGATGTTGCGGGATTTTACTTACATTGATGATATTGTTGAGGGCGTTGTTCGAGTTATAGATCATCCTGCTCAGGCCGACGCCGATTGGTCCGGGGAAACACCAGATCCCTCGACATCAAAAGCACCGTATAAAATCTACAATATTGGTAATAATGAGCCGGTTAAACTCATGGATTTTATTCAGGCTGTTGAAACAGCCTTAGGAAAGCAGATAGAAAAAAATATGATGCCAATACAAGCTGGTGACGTTCCAGCTACCTATGCGAATATTGACAGCCTGGTTAGTGATTTGGCGTATAAGCCAGGCACACCGATTCAGCAGGGTGTTAAGAGATTTGTTGATTGGTATCGAGATTTTTATAAAATTTAGCCGGAAGTGATTGTATGATTCCTTAGGGTTTCGACAATAATTAACAGCCTGCTACCAAGCTTTTGGCAGGGCCAGTTTGTTGTTTTGAGCAAGTGATATAGTGATGAAGTCTCCTTGGTTTCTTTTGAATAAATTATAAAAAATATGCGAGCTATGCTAGTAGTTGAAGCTTTTATTATAGAGAAATGAAAAGTTGAAAATTACTCTTGTAATATCGTCGCTTTCAGCGGGCGGGGCGGAGCGAGTTATGAGCTCAATAGCTAATTATTGGGTGGGTATGCTGCCACATTTATTAGGGGGTGGTTTACAATATCAATGAAGGGTTATTTAAAGTGATTGATATCATCATCGTCAACTGGAATTCAGGTCAGCAGCTTCGTACGTGTGTCGAATCTGTTTTTAAGTTTTCAGACAATTTGGTTGATAAGATTATTGTAGTAGATAACGGTTCGGTTGATGGTTCTGAAAGTTTTGTTGAGCATCTATCTGGTGTGACATTGATACGAGCTGGTGGTAATCTTGGTTTTGGCAAAGCTTGTAATCTTGGTGCGCTACATGCTAATAGCGATTACCTGTTATTTCTTAACCCTGATGCTGCGTTATTTCAAAATACCTTGGTAAAGTCGTTTGCGTTTATGCAAGCGCCTGAGAACAAAAAAGTAGGTAT
>JAUUYV010000294.1 GCA_030590275.1 Porticoccaceae bacterium | reverse complement strand
GGGCGGATCCGATCAAGATTGGCCTTTGCATTAGCGAGCACTGTTTGCGCTTCAGACAGACGCCCCTGAACTTCAACAACCCCGGTCTGGAAAGGCACATCATCGATGGTGTACAGCAAATCGCCTTGTTTAACGTTACGACCCTCGCGGAAATCCATACTTTCGAGGAAGCCATCCACGCGCGCGCGAATCGGGATATCGGACGAGCCACGAGTTTGACCCACCACCTCGATTTCGATCGGCTGATCCCGCTGAATAACATCAACAACGGGAAGCTCAGGTGGTGGCCGCGTAGGTGCTTTCTGCTCAGAACAGGCAGCAAGCAAAATCAGCAGTGGCAAGAATAACTTTGGGGATAAAAAACTAGCCCGCAAGTAAGAACTCTGAACGAGAGGTATGCGTAACACTATAATCTCCTAATCACTAAAAGGCCTACTCTGGCCCGGCGACAACTCTAACAGACGAAAAGCGTCCAAACACAAGTGCACACGCAACCCTGCCATAGTATGGGTTTTAAAACGGCACTTAAATTTCGGAATAACCACAACACATTATTTTAAAGAAATTTATATCGTCCTACTTATCCCCAGGTATCTCTCCACAAATACACCTTGAGTCGCCAGCCTGTACTTATCTTTATTACCGGCCTCACCGCCTACAAAGCGCATTACCGTTTGTCAGGATCTAGACCCAGCACCCCCTCCACTTCGGCGGTAACATTGGTATCCACTATCGCATGGCGCGTGGCGCGTGGCCATCATCACGTCCTGATAATATTGCTACATGGGAGCGTCATCGTCGGCTACGTGAGTACCAGCCCCGACAAACAATCGCTCAACTACTCACCCCGTGCACATATAGGCCGATAAAACTACAATGCCAGACACATAGCTTATAATATGACGCTACCAGTCTCGCCGCCAAATGGTAATATTGTCTCTTAATTGGGCGCGGTATCAAGTTTTTCCCCAATACCAGTAACACAAAGGAGTATCTGGCAATTTCATCTGTATTTTCTCTGGTTTCAGCTCCTCCTCGAGCCGGCCACAAAACCCCGTGAAAACCCCCAGGAAGATTCAACCCCTGATCGACGATGGCATCGTTGATGAAGTGCTTCGTCCCCTAATGAGTGGTAAAGAAGCGGCGGTTTATGTGGTGCGTTGCGGTTCTCAAATTCGTTGTGCCAAGGTCTATAAAGATTCGGCGAAACGTAGTTTTAAGCAGGCTGTGAAATACCGAGAAGGCCGCAAGGTACGAAACAGCCGGCGCGCTCGCGCTATGGAAAAAGGCTCAAAGTTCGGTCGCAAGCAACAGGAGGAAGTCTGGCAGAACGCTGAGGTCGATGCGCTTTACCTGCTGGAGAGAGCCGGAGTTCGAGTTCCCCAGCCCTACGGCTGTTTTGAGGGCGTGTTGCTAATGGAGTTGATTACCGATGGAGATGGCGACGCCGCACCGCGTCTGAACGACGTATCTTTATCGACTGAGCAAGCGCTGGAGGACCATGCACTGCTTATGCATTACGTAAAGCTGATGCTCTGTGCCGGTGTGGTACATGGTGATTTGTCGGAGTTTAATGTGTTGGTGGACGAATACGGGCCAGTCATTATCGATCTGCCGCAAGTGGTGAATGCAGCAGCTAATAACAATGCCCAGGCAATGTTGGCACGAGACGTTAACAACATGACTAATTACTACGGCCAGTACGCACCGGAATTACTAGACAGTCAGTATGCGAAAGAGATCTGGGCGCTCTACGAAGAGGGTGAATTAAATCCGGAGGTAGAACTCAGCGGCGAGTTTGAGGATAGCGCCGAAGCCGCCGATGTCGATGGAGTGCTACTGGAAATTAAAGAGGTCATCGCGGCAGAGCAGGCTCGCCAGGAACGTTTGCGTGAATCGGAAGAATCAGATTAATCCGATTCTTCCGATTAATCAGTGCCCCCTATAATTTTATTGCTGAAAACCGCAGCCGCACATAATCCGCGACCCATCCTTTATCGGAAAATAAAGCTGGCCTGACCAGGTCTTCGATCTCATCAAAACAAAGGGCTCGCTGTTTATCACTAAGCGTAGCAGTTATCCCCGTAGCAAAGAGTTTAAGCCACTCTTTCGCTCCAGTTTCCAGGTGAGTAGGCCGTGGAATTAATTCCATAGCGCTTACCTTAAACCCGCCTGACTCCAGGGCACGGGTATATTCCCATTGAGAGGGAAAGTACCAGGGATTAACAAAGCCACCAAACTCCGGGTGGTTTCGAAAGACCGCCTCCATTGCGCCCACTAGAACCTGAATATTACCCTGCCCACCCAACTCCCCCACAAAACGTCCGCCGGGCACCAGGGCTTTATTAACGCCGGCAACAACTGCTTCGGGGGTTTTCATCCAGTGCAAGGCTGCATTAGAAAACACAGCATCAAACTGTGAATCAAAATTCAGCTGCTCACCAGCCATGACTTCGGCAGACAAGCCGCGAGCTTTTGTTGCCTCAACCATACTTAAGCTTAAATCCACACCGTGAACTTCGACGCCCAGTTCTTTGAGTTTTAGAGTAAGCGCACCATCACCGCAGCCGAGGTCGAGTATTTTTTCTCCAATCCTGGGATTTAATAATTCCACCACAGGACGGCCATGCTGCGCCACAAAGGAAGCGTGCTCAATGTACTTCTCTGCATTCCATTCGCTCACTTTTCATCCTTCTTTAGTTACCTTCTCCATCAAAAATATATTTCACAAAAAACCCCGCGTCAAATGGCGCGGGGTTTTTTCTTTGCCTAAGTAATATTGAAAACTGCTTACCGAAGCTACTTATACCAAAACTCGGTTTTTAGGGCTCTCATCTCGCATCAATAATGTAGTTTTTC
>JAUUYV010000051.1 GCA_030590275.1 Porticoccaceae bacterium | reverse complement strand
ATTTTTCCCTGTTGCGAGTGCCCGGGGAGACAGGCGCGCTTCGATATCAGCCTTTAGCGTTGCTGGGCAGACTGGATCAAACACCAGCCAGGCCTGGCGTGTTTGGTGGTTAACAATCAAGGCCCATGGGTAAAAACCAAGGCGCATGTCAGGGAAGTCTATGACTTTGGTAAGGGTGTTTTCGAGTCCCATTAGGCGACTGCCCAGTGAATAGGAAAAACTCCCGATTAAGCCCCCGGTAAAAGGCAATAGTGAATGGTTGTGGTGATGCTCTTCGGGGGCCCATCCACAGATGTCGTTTATCATCCGCTGGGCCAGTAAAAAGGGATCTTCGTTAGAACTTTCCTGGTTTCCTCTGGCGTCAATCATCTGAGTTATGGTGTCGCGAGTTTCCAGAACCTGTAACGGAGCGGCACTGATAATATCAAAGCGGCCTTGCCGTGAGAGGGGCTTACCACTATCGAGCCACACCGGGTCTTGTAAATCCCGGATCGCTTCGAAGACGCTGGCGCTGTTAGGCGCATAAGTAAAGTTTTGAATGTTAGTCACGATTATCGCTTAGAGGTGTTCACGGAAAACCCGCAAGCCTAGACTGGCTTAGGCCGTGCTGCAATGCCGGGTATGCAATTAGCCATAAATTTGGTTCTCGGTGCGTAAGTGTGCGGCGAGGGTCGGGGTTTTTTCGTATAATTATCTGCCGTTTCCCCTTAGTTTAATGAGAGAGCTGTGATGACCGAGTTTGCAAAGGATGTAACTCCCGATTTGTGTGACGGAAATCCCGAAGTGCGAGTATTGGAGCCCATGTTATCTAATTTCGGAGGCCGTGCTTTTTTCGGGGGCGAGATCGTCACGGTAAAATGCTTTGAGGACAACTCCCTGGTTAAGGAAAATCTGGGTATGCCTGGCACAGGTAAAGTGCTGGTTGTTGATGGTGGTGGTTCTCTGCGCCGGGCCATGCTGGGAGATATGATCGCTGAAAATGCGGTAAGGAATCAGTGGGAGGGCGTCATTATTTACGGTTGCATTCGCGATGTCTGCGCCATTGGAACCCTCGACCTCGGCGTTCAGGCTTTAGCTGCTATTCCTGTGAAAACCGAAAAACGCGGTATTGGAGATTTAAACATTATGGTCACCTTTGGTGGTGTTACGTTTAATCCCGGGGAATACGTCTATGGAGACGATAATGGAGTGCTGGTATCAGAGCAGGCTTTGAAACAGCCTTAGGCTGAATCCCGTAGTAACTTTACTTCATTTTGAAGCTAGCGTTGTTGTAATCCCTGCGGTAAGGAGTTTGTATATGAGTATTTTTATGCTGGCTTTGTTGGGTGCCGTAGGACAGGCCATAGCGAAACTTTGAACTGCCACCACTTATGTTAAGGCCTAATGATGAGCGCTGGTGATGACTCTCGTGGTGCCCAGGTAGAGGATGTGCGTAAGGTGGATAAAGTCGTGGGTAGCCTCGACGGCGATAGTAGGGCGCTGCTCGAACTACCCGGTTATCGATGATTATTGGTGGAGGTGGAGGCCTTTTGCTTTGTTCATTACGCCGCCGGTCTTCTTCTCGAGCTCTACGATCTTCCTGCAATCGTTTGGTGGTCCTGGCCATGGTGTCGATCCGAGCCTGTATGTCCTCTGCTGACTCGGAGGATTCGTACTCGCGCAAGATAATCCTTTTTTCCTGCAGGGCCCTGGGGTTGGGTTCGTCGCTGTAGCTTATTCGACCGCTCGCATCGACTGATTTGTAAATAGTGCTATTTTTCTGGGCTAGCTCCTCGGCAGAATCTGTGCCTTGTGCAATTAATGTGCTACTAAACTGTATTAGTATCAGGCTAATAGTTAAGGTGCCCAGGAAACTTAACTTCGGCGACTCTACTCCTTTTTTGGAAGGCAAAAGTGTGGGGCGAAAAAGCGTGGGATGCAAAACCATCGCGGCGGCAGTTTCGCTGGCTGGGTATTTGATCAGGTAATCCATGGTCTTTAGACTGCGATCTTTTGACGAGTTCATAATAATAAATAAATACGATACCTGGGATCTAAATTAAGCATATAAAATACATTTTTAATAGTGTTGCTATCTGGTTTTTAGTGGTTTTTATCGGTTTTTTCAAGAATCGTGACTGAACAGCGTATTTGATTCGCTAATACCAAGAAAAAGGGGCTGCGTAGGGCCTTGTTTGCCAATCGAAAAATCACAATAGTTGCGATTTAAACGCCTGGTTTAGTCGCGACAGCCATAACTGCTGGCCAGGACAAATGTATTGAATTGTTTTTTCGACTAGCGTCTACTTTTTCTAAAATACTTGCATGGATAGCGCTCAATGCTTCAGTTGTTTGTAATTCCAGAATTTTTGCAGTTCGTACAGTACTTTTGTGGAGCATATCTAGCGCTTCCTGGCTGGATTCAGGGTTCCAGGTTAAATTAATTTCATCGACGGCAATATTCGTAAATCCCGCCTCCATTAGAGTGCGTTTACATTCCCCTGCATCTGAAAAACGGAAAAAGGGTGGGGCTTCGGGGAGGGGGACATCCATCGACCCCAACTCTGCGACGGTAGATAAAACGATGTTAAAAAAATGGTGCCGCTCTGGGCTAGCCCAGACGGTAAAGGCATAGCGGCCTCCCGGGCGTAGAACCCGATGGGCTTCTTTCATGGCGGTTTCAGGCTTTGCCATATGCAATAGACCAAAGGGGCAAATCGCAACATCAAAGAAGTTGTCGGCAAAGACCAGTGATTCTGCATCACCTTGATAAAATAGAGCATTGGGGTAATTTCGCTCCGCTTCTTTGATCATTTCTTCAGAGAAATCGATGCCAGTAGCGATGGCACCTAGGGCGCTAGCTGCACCCGCCACATAGCCGGGACCAGTGGCGATATCTAATACCTGCATGCCCGCATCCACTCCGGTTGCCTCCAGCAGAGGTGACACGGCCTGGGGTGTCACCTTGCCGGCATAGTCGTGATAGGCGCGGGCTTTTTGGTTCCAGCCTGTCAGTTCCATTTCTCGGAAACTTTCTTGCCTGGCGGCTGAGTCAGTGGACGGTGTGTTTTTTCTCATAGTGATTAATTCTGGTTTAGGTATTTGTGTGTTTGGTTTTGGTTCCGCATATCTCGTTGCGAATCGAGTCATGCGAATTAAATTAACCGGGGGTCGAGAGCCCGCCGTTTACGCTCAGGGTTTGCCCGGTGATTGCATCCGATGCGGGGCTGGAAAAAAAACTGACCGCTTCGGCGATGTCCTTGCACTGTACGTCAAATAACATGCGCTTACGCAAGTTCTCTAACATACCTTTGTTGTGACCTTCGTCATCCTGTTTAGCTTCCAGTGGTACGGAGCTCTTTCCCCAACGGGGCTCGGCATCGGAAATATAACTCATGGAAACTACGTTAATACGGATGTTGTCTCGCCCCAGTTCTCTGGCCAGGGCGCGGCTCATTTGCATCATGCCCGCAGTTGAGCCTCCGATCATCGATTCTCCGACCGTCGCAATGCGCCCGGCATCGGTGCCCATCAATACAATTTTTCCGCCCCCGGAGGCAGCCATTGCTTTTGCAGCAGCGTGCACAGCATAGGCGCGGGTCAGCCAGTGAGTTTTGATGTAATAGTCGATATCGTCGCCGTTCATTTCCCGAAAAAGTCGAAAGGGCAGGGAGTCGTTGCTGGCTCCCGCGCCCGACGATACCAGGATATCCAGTGGGCCAAAATGCTCAGCTGACCGTGAGATCATGGCATTCACCGCCGCCATATTGGTAATATCCGCCTGTTCAAATACGGCTAGTCCGCCCTCATCGCAAATCTTGCGCACCACCGCAGCCCCGGCTTCTTCGTTACGACCGTTAATAATCACAGCAGCGCCGCGAGAGGCAAGCTTTTGTGCGATGGCTTTGCCGATAAAGGCGGTAGCCCCGGTGACCAAAGCCACTTTGCCCTTTAAATCGTATGCTGCTGGGTCTGGCATAGTCAGTCTTCCTCAGATTAAACAGGCCGCAACGGTACCGCATATTCACGGGATGATCCAAGCTTGATCGGCTGCTTAAGCTGAGCAGAGTATTACCTTCTCCGTCCGGTTTCGGATACTATTGCGAACCTCTGTGGTGGCCTGGTTTTGCCGCCATACAAATAGTTATCGTTCTTATAGACAGGATTACCGATGTATTTAACTCAGGGCTTGCGGCGCTGTACCGAGCGCCGCGGCAACGAACTCGCTTTGGTGTGTGGAAACAGAGAGGTGAGCTGGCGGCAGCTTGAGAGCCGCGTGAGTCGACTCGCGGGCGGGCTGGACAGTCTCGGACTGGAGGCGGGTGACCGGGTCGCTATGTTGTCTCATAACTGCACCGAATATTTCGAATTCAGTTACGGTGTGCTTTGGGCCGGCGGTGCCATTGTACCGCTTAATAATAAGCTGGTTCGCGAAGAACTGGTTTATATACTGGACCATTCTGGTGCTCGTTTTTTGATTGCCGATGAAGACTTTCGGCCCTTGGTCGAGGGCTTTGTCGCTGAGCTCAAAAGCCTGGAGCAAGTGATCTATTTTTCCGGAGTGGCGGACAGTGAGCTAGAAGGTTTAAGTGATTTAAGTACCTTAGATAGTTTAAGTGATTATGAAAAACTGATTGCCAGTTCAGAGCCTCTGGAAGATCAGTTGCGTGGCTACGAAGATATGGCGGGTATCTTTTACACTAGTGGTACCACGGGCAAACCCAAGGGTGCGATGTTGAGTCATCGTAATCTGATCTGGAATGCTATGGGTGGCATCATCAATTATAAATTTGATGAAAGTACTGTTTATCTTCATGCGACTCCGCTTTTCCATGCAGCCGGTGGATCCCGGGTTTTCACCATGATTACCGCAGGTACCACCAATGTTATCTTGCCTAAATTTGATGTGCCGAATTTATTGAGCGTCATCGAACAATACCGAGCCACCAGCCTGCTGTTGGTGCCCACCATGATTAACCGTCTGGTCAATGAGCCCACATTAGATAATTACGATTTATCCAGTCTCAGGATGATTGCCTACGGCGCCTCACCTATGCCCCAGGCGGTATTAGCGGATGCCTTGCAAAAACTACCACAGGTTGGTTTTTGTCAGGCCTATGGCATGACCGAACTGTCACCGGCAGCGACCTTTCTCGAAAGCCGCTATCACGTTCTGGAAGGGCCGGGCTCGGGGCGTTTATTATCCTGTGGTCGAGCGGTTTGGGGAGCGGATGTTCGAATTGTCGATGAACAGCGTCAGGCCTTAGCCCAGGGCGAGGTTGGAGAGATTGCGGTGCGGGGTCCGATGGTGATGCAGGGTTATTGGCAAAACCCGGAGGCCACCGCTGAAGCGATTGAAGACGGCTGGATGCATACCGGCGATGCTGGTTATTGTGATGAGGAAGGATTTATTTATATTGTCGATCGCATTAAGGATCTGGTGATTACCGGCGGTGTCAATGTCGCTTCGGTAGAAGTCGAAAACTGCATTTACCAGTTGGATGAAGTCGCCGAGTGTGCAGTGTTTGGTATCCCGCATCCGGACTGGGTGGAGGCGGTGCACGCTGTGGTGGTACTAAAACCAGGTTCTAGTTGTACGGCGGAAGATATTATTCAGCACTGTAAAAATAATATAGCAATTTATAAAAGTCCTCGTAGCGTAGAAATACGCGAGGAGCCTTTACCGGTTTCTGGCACCGGAAAAATAATGAAAAATGAACTGCGTAAGTCTTTTCGTTAATGCGTAAGTATTTTCGTTAAAAAGTTTAGTTCGACTACTTTTTATTGACCTTCCAGCGGGTAATCATGCCGGCGGTAATATGGTCGGTGACGTGGCAGTGATAAAGCCAGGTGCCCGGATTGTCGGCCAACATGGTGACGGAGGCCATGGTGGCGGGCATCAGGTTAATTACGTCAGTGCGGCGGCCGCCATTGAGTACGGTTTCGCCGTGCCAATGGGCCGTGTGAAGGTCGACTTCTGAACCCATGCCTACCAGGTGCCAGCGTACTTTGTTGCCTTCATCGGCTTCCAGGCCTTGAAGGTTGCCAAAAATATAGCCGTTCATGCTGTGCATGAGTCCGCTCTCTTCTCCGTCTTCTTCGTCGAAGACCATGTATAGAGTGGTAAAGCTGTGATCGATATCTTTGGGGCGAGGGTCCTCTGCCGAGATCGCCATACCTTTTCGGGTCACCACAATGGTACCCATCAGGCCGAGATAAATTTCTTCTACAGGCTTAACGTGAGAGTGGTAGACCCAGACAATAGAAGAGGGGTCAGCGGGGCCAGGGCCAGCGCCTTCATCGAGCTTCCAGATATAGGTATAGCTTTTGCCCGGCGCTATGATGGCGCCGGCGCCTCGTAGGTCTGCACCGTCGTTATCTTCGTCGTAGAGAACACCATGGGGGTGAATAGAGAGAGGACGATCACTGAGGTTTTTGAAATGGACCTTTAAGGTATCGCCAACTTCACCACGGAGCTGTGGGCCGAGAATGCCAGCCCATTTTGGTTGCGGGATTTTATCGGTATAGCTACCATCGGTGTAACCGAAGTAGCGGTATTTGTTGTACTTGCGGGTTTCCCCCCAAACCCCCAGACCCATTTTCGGAATAATCAGGTTGGTGCCAGTAGGTGCGTAATCCCAAACTACCTGCTCGGCGGCAACCCAGTATTCTCGTATTTTGCCAGTGGCCGGTTTTTCCTCGTTCAGCGTGTCGGCGAGAGCTATGCCTCCAATACTGATGCTTCCAAGACCAATCAAGGCCGTAACTAGCCATGATGAGAGAGAGGCAAAAACGGACTGAGTGCTTTTAGGTGTGCGGAGAAGAAAATGAACTGGATAAAAAGTCATTACTTGGTCAGTCGGGTTATGAAAGTAAATTGTAAGGAATTACGTTTTAAATGCAAATGATAACTAATTGCATTTATCTTTTGTCGCGCTTAAGATTAGCACGAATCAGGGGTCTTACTTCAAAATAGTTGAGACCGAGCGAAGTAAATCACGTTTTGGAACGGGCAGTAACGAGGAGTGGTGGAAATGAAAACGCTAGTATGGCGTGGGGTATTGAGTGCGCTGTTAAGCTTGGGTATCAGTATTCCGATGGCAACCTGGGCCAGTGACACGCTGCTCTTGCCGGACTCTCCGACCATGGAGGATGTCATTCGTTTACTGAAACAACAGCAGGCTGAAATAGATCAGTTAAAACGAGAGCTCAGGAAAACTGATATGAAAGTGGAAGCTACTGCGAGTGCCGTAGAGAGTGTGGTAGCGCCTGATTCCGCCTATGCTAGAGTTGCCGATGTTGCAAAACGAACTCAAGTCGGGGGCTACGGAGAGCTTCACTACAATAACAAGAAGAATGGCGGTACCGATGAGGTGGACGCTCATCGTTTCGTATTATTCGTAAACCACCAGTTTACCGATGAGGTCAGCCTTTTTTCAGAAATAGAGTTAGAGCATTCGGTCTCGGGGGACGGAGAGGACGGGGAAGTCGAGCTAGAGCAGGCTTTTATCGAGTGGGATTTTGCGGATCATCATAGCGCTCTCTTTGGACAGTTTCTGCTTCCGGTGGGTATCTTGAACGAAACCCATGAACCGGATACCTTTTACGGGGTAGAGCGCAACAATGTGGAAAAAAATATTCTGCCGTCGACCTGGTGGGAAGCCGGCGTCATGTTAAACGGCGAAATGAGCCCCGGCTTAAGTTACGATATTGGTGTACACAGCGGGCTAGAAACTGACTACAGCGGTGGCAAGGCGTTTAATATTCGCAGTGGGCGGCAAAAAGGCTCCAAGGCAACGGCAGAGGAGTTTGCTTATACCGGGCGCATTAAATACACCGGTATTCCGGGACTTGAATTGGCAGTAGCACTAAACTACCAGGAAAACCTCCTGCAAGGATTGCAAGCAACAGGCATCGATGACGCTTCTGCCTTATTGCACGAGGTGCATGGTATTTATCAGTCAGGCCCCTTCGCTTTGCGCGCGCTAGATGCGGGATGGGATATCGATGGCGAAGAGGCAAAAGCCCTGGGTAAGGATGAGCAAAGTGGTTGGTATGTGGAGCCTTCTTATAAAGTGAATCCACGCCTCGGTTTGTTTGCTCGGTATAGCGAATGGGATACTGAAGCGGGAAGTTCGGTAGATACTGAAATAGAGCAGATTGATTTTGGACTTAATTTCTGGTTGGTGGAAAATGTGGTGCTAAAAGCGGATTGGGCGGATCAGAGAAATGGCGATGGGGATAGCTTTAATTTGGGTTTAGGCTTTAGTTTTTAAATTCAAATCCAGGTGCGCTTGATGTCACTACGACTTAGCAGATGGGGCAGGCACGAAATCGTACCGGTTTCGTGCTTTTCTGCTTGCATGGCAATGGGCTTATTACTGGTATGGTTTTCAACCTCGTCCGCCCATGGAGCAACGAACGTATATCTAAACCGTGAGGAGTTTTTGGCAGAGGCTTTTGGTGAGAAGGTACCGATACAGGACGTTCTGTGGATATCGGATGAATTGCAGGCAGGTGCAACTCGCATTCTTAGCCACCGTTATAATCAACTTAGAGTACGTTATTGGCTGGGGAATGGGCGCAGTGCCTGGGT
>JAUUYV010000167.1 GCA_030590275.1 Porticoccaceae bacterium | reverse complement strand
TGTCCTCCAAAGCTCACCTCTGCGGTTGTGCGATTGGAAGAAGTATTTTGGCGAATTTGAAGAGCGAGATAGAGCAAGGTAACAATAACGCCGATAGCGCCCAAAAATTCACCGATATTGCCGAGATCCTGTAGCGTGAAGGCCATGCTTGTTGTCCCATTATCTTCCGGAAAATCGGCCACTTAGTTCTTATTAGCTGAACTGATCACTGCGACAGATACCATTATTTTATTATTAAGATTGTGTTTTGTTTTGGCGCACGGCCACCCTATGGGGCTTGTCAGGATATTTCAATACCGACTGATTCAGGGTTTACAGATCATAAGCATGACTGGCATCCTCCGAGATAAAAATAACATTGCAAAGGGTACTTATGGAGCTATCACTTGAGCAGGCATCCAATCTGGCTGAGTTGGTGGGCGTAATACTGGTTATTGTGTCCATCTTTTATCTAACCGTTCAGGTACGACAAAACACCAAAGCCATGCGTATCCAAACGGTTCACGATCTTTCTTTAATGTACATAGAAGCACAATCTTCAATGGCCCAGAATGGGGAGCTAACGGCGCTAATGGCACGAGGCCAGTTTGATTATGAGGCACTCGATGCTGGGGAACAGGCCAGGTTCGGCATACAGGGCGGGGCCCTGCTACGCATGTTCGCTGATTTACATTATCAACATTCACAAGGCACCCTGGACCACAATCAGTGGTTAGGCTTCAAGTGTTTGCTTGAAGATTCGATTTCTTACCCCGGTTTTCACGCGGTCTGGCATACACGCAGGCATCATCACAGTGGCGAATTTCAAACGTTTGTAGATAACGCTATCGCTAATCCGCCAACGAGAAAGGCCAGCTTATACCCTGATCCCAAAGAGGAATCGTTAATGGAAGAAGTGACTTCTGACGAAAGCGTTTGAAATAAGAAAAGATTTACTGGGGCTTTGCATCGAGGTTTTTAGCCGACACTATCACCCCGTTACTATCTGCATAGACATATTCGCCGGGATTAAAGGTTACACCGCCAAAGGTAACCGGGATATTGTAGTCGCCAATACCGCGCTTATCAGTTTTTAGCGGTATCGTCGCTAACGCCTGCACACCCAGATCAAGACCGGACACGGTGCTGACGTCACGAATACAGCCGTAGATAATGACACCTGCCCAGCCGTTTTTGACCGCGCTTTCGGCAATCATATCGCCCAGCAGGGCCTTACGCAGGGAACCGCCACCGTCAACCACCATGACTTTACCTTCGCCCGGGGTAGCAAGGTTTTCTTTCACCAGGGAGTTGTCTTCGAAACACTTCACCGTGACTATTTCGCCACCGAACGCCTCACGACCTCCAAAATTGGATAACATCGGCTCAAGTACGCGCACGAGTTCGGGGTTTTCGTCGCAGAGGTCAGGGGTAATATCGGTCATAGGGTAATCCTTCGAAGGCATGAGTTAATGAATGTCACTTGATCCTGTGCTGAAATGGCTATTTAACTGACCATTCAACTGATTCTTTTACTGACTAAAAAGCTTGCTGCTAAATCCGCAGGAATTATACGCAATATCGGCTTTATCGTCGTTGTGTTGCCACCGCGATGTCTCTACCCTGTGCGACTTGTCAATTGCCTTGCCCATTAAGCCTAATTCCCCTGATGCTAGCCCCCGATCTTATCGACCTCCCCTACCCGCGCAGCGCGACGCGTTTATTTGAAGCGATCCGAGATTTGCCCGAGCCTATCTGGCTCGACAGCGGAAAGCCTCGCTCTTTACGAGGTCGTTTCGATATTATCAGCGCGGCACCGCTGATCACCCTTGAAACTCAGGGGCCGCGTACCAGGATTTCGAATCATGATTCCGCTCGCTCCTACGTCAACTGGTCCAGCGAAGAACCTTTTGTCATCGCCCAGCAAATACTCGACGAAGTCGGCAGCGTGGCAGTTAATTCGAATCTGCCTTTTTGTGGTGGCCTGGCGGGTTATTTCGGCTACGACCTTGCACGCGAGACGACACCAAACCCTGGCAAGCTGACTGATCTGGCCGGCTTGCCTGAGGCGCGACTTGCTTACTACACCTGGGCGCTGATCATTAATCATCAAACCCGTAAGGCCTGGCTTGTTTTTCACCCAGCCTGTCACCGTGAATTACGAGAAGATGTCATCGCCCGGCTCAGCCACTCTCCCCCTGGCGCCGTTACCAGCGCTAGCACCAGTGAAAACAGGACGCAGGAGGAAGCCAACTTTTTGCTAACTAGCGACTTTAAAGCCTCCATCTCCAAGGCTGAGTACGTTGATAAAGTTGAGGCTATTAAAGATTATATTTCGGCCGGCGATTGCTATCAGGTTAACTTCGCCCAACATTTTTTAGCCAGCTATAAGGGTGATCCATGGTTTGCCTACCAGAAACTTCGTATGGCCTTGCCCTCACCGTTCAGCGCCTTTATGAGCTGGGATGATAAAGCGATTTTGTCATTATCACCCGAGCGATTTATAAAACTCGCCAATCGCCAGGTAGAAACTCGGCCCATTAAAGGCACGGCACCCAGGGGACTTAACGTTAAAGAGGACCATGAAAAAGCTGTCGCCTTAATGAATAGCGAAAAAGATCGCGCCGAAAATTTGATGATTGTAGATCTGTTGAGAAATGACCTGGGTAAAAGCTGTCAGCCCGGCTCGATCCGAGTACCAAAATTATTTGATCTCGAAAGTTATGCCAATGTTCACCACCTGGTCCGCACCGTCACAGGCACATTAGCTGAACAGAAAACCGCCCTGGATTTACTCGCTGGTTGCTTTCCTGGGGGTTCCATTACCGGCGCACCTAAAAAACGCGCTATGGAGATCATTCAGGAAATGGAGAACTTAAAACGTTCAATATATTGCGGCAGTATCGGCTATATCAGCGCCTGCGGACGTATGGATAGCAATATTGCCATTCGCACATTGGTAGCAAACGCCGGGCAGCTACATTGTTGGGGCGGCGGAGGAATTGTCGCGGACTCAAATGCAGATGACGAATATCAGGAATCTATCGCCAAGATCGCCATACTAATGAAGACCTTGCGCAACTGAATTTCCACTAGGTTAAAGCTGAAAAATCTATAGCGATAATTCTCGATTACTGGCTTTTATAAAGGCTTTTTTTAGATCTTCGTAAGAATGAACCGCCGGAAATTGCGGAAACTCCGCAATAACGTTGTCCGGTGCACTAAATAAAATACCGGCATCGGCCTCGGCTAGCATAGTGGTGTCGTTATAAGAGTCACCCGCAGCGATAATCCGGTAGTAGAGGGTCTTAAGGGCCAATACGGCCTGACGTTTCGGGTTGGCCTGGCGTAGATGGTAATTAACCACTCTGCCATTGTCGTCCACCTCAAGCTGATGACACAGCAGTGTAGGAAAGCCCAATTGACGCATTAAGGGCTGGGAAAACTGGTAGAAAGTATCCGATAAAATAATCACCTGAAAACGTTCACGTAACCAGTCGGTAAACTCTACCGCCCCTTCAAGGGGGATTAGGCCCTCAATCACTTTCTGTATTTCGTTAAGACCCAAACCGTGTTTATCAAGAATGGCGAGACGTTGTTTCATCAAGACATCGTAGTCGGGAATATCACGGGTGGTAGCGCGTAGCTCATCAATGCCGGTTTCTTCGGCAAAAGCAATCCAAATTTCGGGGATCAAAACACCTTCGAGATCCAGACAGGCGATTTCCACAGACTTAACTCCTGATAATAGTGACTGACAAGCAGCGGTTAAACGATAAGGTAAATGTGATGAGCTTTTTAAAGACGAATACAGTTAATATTCTGGCAGTTCCATGGTCGCAAAGAACTCTTCAAGTTTTTCCCGGGAGCTTATAGTACAGGCCTCATCGACCACATCGCGATTTAAGTGGGGTGCAAAACGCTCAATAAAATCGTACATAAAGCCACGCAAATAGGTGCCGCGACGAAAGCCAATACTGGTAATGCTTGGCTGGAACAAATGCCGGGCTTCGAGAGCCACGAGATCGCTATCTTGCTCTGCGTCGTAGGCCATGTGGGCGACAATACCAATACCCAGTCCCAGTCGAACATAGGTCTTAATAACGTCGGCATCGGTGGCCGTGAATACCACTCTCGGCTTCAAATCTTTGACCCGAAAAGCCTCATCAAGTTTGGAGCGACCAGTAAAACCAAAAACATAGGTGACGATGGGATAAGCGGCGACATCTTCAAGGGTCAAACGACCTACCGATGCCAGGGGATGGGTTTTAGGTACTAGAATACAGCGATTCCAGCGATAACAGGGCATCATCAGCAGGTTTTGAAAGAGCTCCAGTGCTTCAGTGGCGATGGCAAAATCGACCTCGCCGTCCGATGCTGACTGGGATATTTGCGCGGGTGTACCCTGATGCATATGTAAAGCCACATCGGGGTAACGTTCTATAAAAGACTCGATCACCGCAGGCAGAGCATAGCGTGCCTGGGTGTGAGTGGTGGCAATGGATAAACTGCCTTTATCTGGGGAGCTATGCTCCTGAGCCAGGCGTTTAATGCTCTCAACTTTACCGAGAATCTCACCAGCAATCTCAAGGATTTGCTCACCACCGGGGGTGACTCTGGTCAAATGTTTACCACTTCGGGAGAATATCTCTACACCCAGCTCATCTTCGAGCAAGCGAATCTGTTTACTAATGCCCGGCTGGGAGGTGTAAAGGGCCTGGGCAGTGATTGAAACATTTAAGTCGTGGTGGGCGACTTCCCAGATATACCTAAGTTGCTGTAATTTCATGTGGTTTTAGCCTAGATAACATTGATCTAAGAAAGCTGGAAGCTATTCCTTCCGAGCATAGACGCTTATTATAAAAGTTGCCAGCCCAATCCTACGTCACCAGCCCTCAATATCGCGCTAATATGATCTCTCAGCACATTCGCTAAATAAAAGCCTCAATACAAGCGTCAAGTTTCAGGCTTAATAGCCTGTGTCTTCACCGTCATTTTTCGTTAACAATCCCATGGGGAACATGTCCAGTGGCAACATTCTGACTGGCAGATTCACAATGCTGTAGCTGGTCATCAAAAAACACGTCAGCACCGTAGGATTTAAGAAACTCGCCTTTATCGAGTCCCCCAAGAAACAGCGACTCGTCAATACGGATATTCCAGTCCCGCAAAGTCAATACTACGCGTTCGTGGGCAGGTGCTGAGCGTGCCGTCACCAAAGCCGTACGTATAGGGCCAGTCTCGGGAGGAAACT
>JAUUYV010000260.1 GCA_030590275.1 Porticoccaceae bacterium | reverse complement strand
CGGTCACCTTTTTAATTTGCAACTTGCTGCTCAGATTAGCATACTTTTTATGAGGCTCTAGCTGTTCTACCCGAACCGTTAATTACGGTCAGCTCGGTACCAATCGCAATATCCAGGTCATTACTAATCCCACGACCATAGGCATCACCCGGTGTGGAAGCCACTACACTTGGAGATAAGCTCACATAATTAATCTCGCGTGCTGGCGAGGCCACATCTTTTATCAAGTTATCCACATACGATGCCAGCGCACTTATTAACTCTCCGTAAGCCTGAGAGCTAGTAACAGAAATCACATCCTATAACCGGCCGACAAAAAGCTGTAGCGTTCCACTCACCTTAGTCTTACGCAGATTTGCATCCGTAAGAAGACCGCCAAAACCGCCACCGATGACGGCGACATCAACTTCTTTCTCTATCGGATCACGGGTAAAGCCAGGCTCAACAAAGGGGGCATTCTCAAACACATCGAGATCACCACTCATCTCCTGATATTGCCCGGCGCCTTCTGGGCGAACGCGGTTATCCCGTTCCGCGTTATATCTCGCACGAAGCTCATCGGGGTCGAACCCCAGTTTTCCCACAGAAAGTTTTTTGGCAACCCGGCCATCAGTCGAAAAACCGGTAAACTTCTTTAGTGTCGAGCCCGTTATACTTGCCGAATCAGTGTTGCTACTCATTATTTTAACGCCTTGTATTCGCTAGTTAGTTTTTAAAAATATTTTCCCCCCATAGATTTTTCTATTTGCGATCATAGACTGTTAATTATCGTTGAGAACAAAGCCAGGATCAGGAAAGCCAAACTTGCAATAACTACTGCTAGTGCATGTTAAAATCGACAGCTCTTCCAGCCCGGCAGGAAAATCCTACCAGGGCCGGTTAATCCTTATCCTGATGCCCGTATTAGCCTATGCAAGTCGACAACCTCGCCTGCCCCATTGATGGCCGGCCCCTGGTTTTACACGACCGGCAACTACGTTGTGTTAATAGTCATTGTTTTGATCTTGCTCGCCAGGGCTATGTGAATTTATTGCCAGTTCAACATAAACGCTCAAAGCATCCGGGAGACAGTAAAGTAATGGTAGCGGCCCGCCAGCGCTTTTTGAATACCGGCGTCTATGATCCGGTTGCTGACACCCTGTCGACCATTTTATTTGAGGCTAT
Source organism: Porticoccaceae bacterium (assembly GCA_030590275.1). The sequence goes on along the minus strand of JAUUYV010000260.1, from coordinate 2,620 downwards.
CGAAGGCGGTGCTGTTAGTGGAGCCAGATCTCCTTGTTGTCTCGATGCTGGTTGCGGTGAAGGTTATTATTTAGACTACCTTCTCAATGACCTACGCGCTAAACAAGATACTAACGCACTCAATTTTAATCCCGGGTTTATAGGTTTAGATATTTCCAAAGAGGCGATTGTTGCTGCGGCAAAAAGAAATAAAGACATTACATGGGTCGTGGGCACCAATAGACTCCCCCCTATTATCGCAGGCAGTATCGATATTATTTTTTGCATATTTGGTTTCCACAGCTTTCAAGGTTTTTATAACGTTCTGCCCGTTGGTGGCAAGCTGCTACTGGTAGAACCAGGCCCTGATCATCTGCAAGAGCTTCGGCAGGTTACATATCCGCAGATGCGTAAAACAGCGCCGAACAAACTCGATGATGCTTTTGCCGTGGGTTTTAAGCAGGTAGATGAACAAATATTACGTTTCAACACACCTGCTCTGCCCAATAAATCGCTAAAGGATCTATTGCTGATGACTCCACATTTTTTTAGAGCCACCCAGAAATATCGAGAAGCAGCGGAAAAACTGGACGAGGTGAGCTTAACGGTTGATATAACGTTTAGAAGCCTGGAAAAAACTAAGGCTATGACACCCCGGTTTGATCTTCTCTAAATCAAGTTTGCTGAGCCCTTGATCTTCAGTTCGCTGGTCTTACCCCAAACGTCAATAACGAGGGTAAGGGTGGAGTTGATGGGCACAAGCTCCCCACCAATCAGTGCGGTATTGGGCCAGTAGAGTTTTTCGAGATTCCTAAAAAATGGCGTGAGGAGGGCGGTTTGGAGGTTTTATAAACTCTGGAGTGGTCGGCTTACATGGAACATGTTTAGCCATAAAAAGCGGGAATACTTTCAAGGTATTCCCGCTTTTTCACGTATTGCTCAGCTCTTTAACCAATATATTTCAGGCATGCCGCAATTGTCGCATCACAGCTGTCGGCCATGGTTTTACAAATGGGGTGTTTGGATGCGTGCCTGGCACATTCATCTCGGCAGTCTTTACAGACATCGGCACACACTTTGGCTAACGCTTTACTGTGTGCGGAACCATTAGTGACGACTTCGATTAATGCGTCACAGGTTGCAATGGTATCCCTAACTTGCAACAAACAGCGTGTAAGACTGAGGTCGCCAGACTCTAAGGTCTGATAAATATGCGCCTTACAGGTCTGACCAACGCTAACGCAGTCCTCGGCTGCCGCGACCAGTTCTTTTGAATAGCTGGCGCCGTGCTGCGCATGGGCGTCACCGGCTAATAGCCTGGGACTGAGGCTGACAGCCGATGCCGCGGCGAGCAGCCCTAAAAACTGTCGTTTAGAAAGCGTATTTTCTGATGTATTCATTTTTTGAGCCCTTGTATTGTTGTGTTTTTTTCGCAAGGCGACCGGGTCAAAGCCAAGCTCAGCCGGATCAGTGGAAAAAGCTTTTGTACGAGTCATATTCGTTACCTCCCGTCTGTAATGGGATAAGGTTTATCGCGTTACTATATTTATTCTGGGCTCAGTGACTTGAGTTAAGTTATCTCCAGGCCCTGCAATTTGCCCTCGTCACGCCAGCCTTTGAGTATTTGGAAAAACTCTTCCGGCCCACCGCCATAGAGGTCGGTTAAGAAATTATTACTATTTAAGCCTCCAGTACCTTCATTGTTGTAATAGCCAGGCGTGCAGGTCGCAAAAAACTCTTCATTGTTGTGGGCCAGGCTTCTGATCGTTGCACACCAGTCATCTTCAGCCTCCTGCTTGACCTCGGCAACTCGAACATCGCGGTCAAGACAGTGGTCGATGACATAGGCAATTTGCCCAGCCTGCTCGTTGAGCATGTGCGGGAGACTAACCGTCAGACCGGTTTGGAACAAACCCATGAAAAAACAGTTAGGGAAGTTATGCGTAAACAAACCGTGCATGGTCAGCGGACCATTGGCCCATTTATCGCTCAACTTCACTTCATTACGGCCAACAATATCGTATCCGGACTGGCTGGTGAAACTAGTGTTGTTTTCAAAACCCGTGGCAATGATCAGGCAGTCCAGCTCATATTCATGGCCCTCAATCACTACCCCATTTTCGCTGATCTGGTCCACTCCTCTACCGTTGGTATCGACCAGGGTGACATTCGGACGGTTGAAGGTTTTAAGGTAATCATCGTGGAAACAGGGCCGTTTGCAGAAAGGCCTGTAATACGCCTTAAGCTTCTCAGCGGTGTCTTTATCGACAACAATGGAATCGACCCGTTCGCGAATTTCTTCCATCTTCTGGAAATCAGAAATCTCCAGCAAAGCCGCTGTTTCTTCCTCGGACACGTTTTCCCCCGTTTTGGCTACATCCCCAGTGACTCCGATGAGACTGCCAAAGAGATCGGTCCAGCCGTCGCCAACTAAATCCTCTTCCTGTTTTCCGCCACCGGCGAGTATGTTGAAATTTTCCAACCGTCGCCGCTGCCAGCCGGGCTCCAGAGATTCCGCCCACTTGGGATTAGTCGGACGATTGCCTCTAACACCAATGGCCGAGGGTGTGCGCTGGAAGACGTAAAGCTCCTTCGCCCATTCGCCCAGAGCTGGGATGCACTGAAGGGCTGTGGGACCGGT
>JAUUYV010000262.1 GCA_030590275.1 Porticoccaceae bacterium | reverse complement strand
ATGTAAGCCCCAAACAACTACTTGATAAGGATTTCGAGACCAATATTAAACATATTCTAAAAGAACATGATATCGATCCTCGCTGGATCGTGGTTGAGATCACAGAAGAAAGCCTTATTGATAATTATCAAGATTTAATCAAACAATTAAACAACTTGGTAGATTACGGTTTTCGCTTCGCTCTCGACGATTTTGGCACAGGTTATTCTTCTCTCGCGCTCCTGAAAGATCTTCCCATTGATTTCCTTAAATTAGACAAAGAATTTATCCGCAACCTCGAAGATGATAAAAACGACAGCCTTATCGTTCAGGCAATTATAAAGCTCTGCAATGTCATGTCCCTCAAAGTAATCGCCGAAGGCGTCGAGACAGCAAAGCAGTTCGACATATTAAAAGAAATTGGATGCGACTATATTCAGGGCTATTATCCTCATCGCCCCATGGCATTTAATGAGCTCTGCTCTTACATCTCGCGAACTCAGAACGTGGAAAAAAGCAATATTTACGAGTTTACAAAATCGCGAGGCTAACAGACCACCTTACAAGCGTGTTAAGTATTCGACTTGAGCGCTCTCTTTAAAATAATAGGGGCGGGTTAAAACAATAGGGACGAGAAAAAAAGCTACCCGCCCCTATTGACTATACCTGACGCGGTGCCGCTGGGTTCTTGACACCTTTACCCAGGGTTTTAGGGATCAGATCCTGGAGCTGTTCCTGGGTCCATTGCTGGTCGCTAAAGATGCTCCGTTCTTTGACGGGCAGAGACACCAGGGTGATCTCACCACCGCCAACAATAAAATCGCGTCCGTTAATGTTGGCTGCGGCTTCAGTACATAGAAACACCACCAACGGAGCTACCTGAGCAGGACTAAAACTTTCTGGCTCATCAAGCATGCCCTCGATCTCAAACATGAATTCCGGCAGCGGTAATTTCCCCTGTCGAGCCATATCTAGGGCTTTTTTCATATCGACACCTTCGGCCATGCGGGTGCCAGCTCGGGGACGAATCGCATTCGTAGTCACGCCATAAGGCCCCAACTCCAATGCCAGGGTACGAGTAAAGCCAACAATACCTTCTTTGGCAGCAGCGTAGTTAGATGCCGCATAACCGCCTAACCCGGCTTCGGAGGCGGTATTAACAATACGTCCACTACCCTGCTTGGCAAATATCTGAGCGGCCTGGCGAGTGACGGCATAAAGGGCTTTTACATGGACGGCGATAACGCTGTCCCAATCCTCCTCACTCATTTTGACAAACAACTGATTGCGGATATTGCCGGCATTGTTGACCACAATATCAATACGTCCAAAGGTATCCATGGCCTGTTCGATCATGGCCGTGCCATCCGAAACCTGGGTGACATTGCCATAGTTGGCGACGGCTTCACCGCCACCGGCAATGATTTCCTTAACCACGTCATCGGCGGGGCTGGCATCACCGCCATCGCCAATGACTGAACCACCGAGATCATTAACCACTATTCTTGCGCCCTCCGCGGCCAGCGCTAATGCGTGAGCCCTCCCCATGCCGCGACCTGCGCCGGTAACAACTGCCACCTGCCCTGCCAATAAATTTCCCATGATGTATTCCTCTTTGAGTTGATTATGAAAGATTTTATAAACTATTTAAGCCACCATTGTAGAGTGCTATTTAACACAGTGACAAACTCTTATTGCCATTTATTGATAGTCAATAATCTATACTACTTGAATGCAATAACCGAGTTATGACGGGGAGCTAAAAGACGGGGCACTAAAATTCATGCTCAATATTAAATTTCGGGCCGGCTCTATGACCTCGCTATAGCGATATCGTGGCTGAGAGGCCCGCTGGTTTCGAATTCATTGTTAAGTCTACCTCCCCCATTGATCAATGAGCGATAAAAGCGCTTATTGGACGGTTCACCATCAACGCAAGGGTTGAAAGATGACGCATATTTTTCTTGGTTTCGCCCCCGGTGGCCTATTGGCCTTTGGCTGGTGTGCACTCATCACCGCAGACGATGGTCAGGACATCGATATCAAGTTCGGCACCTGCTCGTCGGCAGAGGAAGCCCTGGCCTGCGCAGCGCCAGTCACCCGGGGCCAACCCGCAGCCATTGGCGTCAACGCACCTATGTACTGGTCAACAGATGCGGATCGCAAAGCCGATCAGATTGTCAGAGGCATGGTGTTATCCAAAGGTGGGCCCTCCAGTACCGTCTCCGGCATTAATTCCCTGCGCGGCGCCAGTTTGGTCCAGGGCATCATAGTCGCAGGCCTTAGCCAGGAACGCTGGCCCGATGTAGCTATTACCGAGGCCCACCCCGAAGCCCTGCTCCAGATTTGTCCCGATGCCGAAGATTTTCTATCGGAGATTAAATTAAATTTCAACGTAAAGAATGACCACGAACGAAATGCCACACTGGGTGCCTATACTGCCTGGGCATACCATCAACGCAGGACTGGCTGGCAAGACTTAAGAGCCATGGAAACCAATATCTTTGACGTGCTTCCCGACTCACCACCACGGTACTGGTTTCCCGCCGGTTGATGCCAAGACTTGAATTCAGGTACACAAGGATCTTAATGAAGACATTAATGACGCTCACTACCGGCTCCGGCGCAACATAACCCCATTACCTATACTTAACGAACATCCAGGAGAAACACTATGGACACCACACGATTAGGCCGCACCGGTCTGCAGGTCAGCCGCCTATGCCTGGGCACCATGAACTTTGGCTCTTTTACCGACGAGAAGGACTCCTTCACGATAATGGATCACGCTCTGGATAGCGGTGTTCAGTTCTTCGATACCGCCAATGCCTACGGCGGAACTGCTGGACGCGGTGCCACCGAAGCCATTATCGGTAACTACCTGGCCCAGGACGATGGTAGTCGACGCCGACAGATAGTCCTCGCCACCAAAGTCTATATGTCCATGAGCAGAACGCTCAACGATGGCGGGCTCTCAGCAAGACATATCCGCATGGCCTGCGAGGACAGTTTACGGCGCTTAAAAACCGACCATATCGACATCTACCAGATGCACCATATCGACCGAAATACTCCCTGGGAAGAAATATGGCAGGCCATGGAGCAACTGGTACGCGAGGGTAAAGTGCTTTATATCGGCAGCAGTAACTTTGCCGGTTTTCAGCTGGCCCAGGCCTGCGAGATAGCCAGACATCGAAATTTTTTAGGGCTAGTGTCAGAGCAAAGTGTCTACAACCTCAACCAGCGCACCATCGAGCTTGAAGTACTACCCGCCTGCCGTGAATACGGCCTCGGTCTGATCCCGTGGAGCCCCCTGGGCGGGGGCTTGCTGGCCGGTGCCTTGCAAACCGCCCAGGAAGGGCGACGCTCAAAACAATTTGCCACGGCGCGCATCGAGAAATATCGCCCCCAGCTTGAGGCCTACGAAAGTTTATGTGCTGAGCTGGGACATCATCCCGCGGAAGTGGGTCTCGCCTGGGTGCTCCATCAGGAAGGTGTCAGCGCGCCTATCGTGGGGCCACGAACCATGGCGCAACTGGAAAGTGCCATAGCTGCTACGCAGCTCAAGCTCTCAGAGGAAACCCTGGAGCAACTGGATGCTATTTTCCCTGGGCCTGGCGGCCCCGCACCTGAAGCTTATGCCTGGTAACTTAGCTTAGACAACAACGTTTAGGCTCAGTGAAGTTTAGACCTGGTAAAGACGCCCTAAAACCTTTCAGAGGCGGGGCATGATAAGCAATTAGGCGACTCGTTTTTTTCGATTCTCGACAAAATCATGGAGGAT
>JAUUYV010000153.1 GCA_030590275.1 Porticoccaceae bacterium | reverse complement strand
GTTGATTCCTCCAGAAACAGGCGATCAAATTCGTCGAGGGTAATCTGGCTGGATTCAAATTTGGCCCAGGCATTGGTGTCCGGGTTTGTTGAGTTGATGCCTCGAATAAAATCTGTTGGCAAGTTTTGTTGAGCTTCAAAATGCTTGAATGACTCAAAGGGAGAAGTAGTGATTACTCCGCCAAAATCCCAGAGTACGGCTTTAAAAGACATAAAATGTAGGCTCCAAAGAATAAATTAGAAATTGAATTTGTGTATAAATAATCAGGGTCTGCTAGTTATTACTTACTATTAGCCCGTATTAAGTTTTTTTGTAGGGGTTTGGTTCTCCTGCCGGACGGGTTTTAAAGCGCTTATGCATCCAGAAGTATTGCTCGGGATGTAGTCGTATTTTTGCCTCCAGCCAGTCGCTCCAAAGCTGGGTGTCAGTAACATCGTCTCCAGAGGGGTAGTTTTCCAACACTGGGTCAATGCTGACCACATACTCATCGTTTTCACGATAGACACTATAGAGTAATACCTGGGCGCCGGTTTGCTGGGCGTACTGGGGAATGGTTGTAATCGTCGCAGTGGAGATACCAAAAAAGGGAATAAAGGTTCCTCTCTTAAGTCCGAAATCCTGGTCTGGAACGATAATAACTGTCCCACCCGATCCTAGTTCGACCAGCATATCGCGAATGTCTTTGCGATGGATTAAAGTGAGTGGATAGTTGTCCCTAACGCGTTGGACCAGGTGTGATTCGAGGACGGGACTGTCCAAACGCCGATACACTACGTGGGAAGGAGTTAGTTCTGTCAGTTTTGCTATCGCAAGTACAAATGACGTGAAGTGAGCGGATACTAACAGGGTTGGTTTGCCGCTGGCCAATGCCGCTTGTAAATGTTCTTCGCCAAGTATTCGTCCTTGCTTAAGTACCATGTCTTTTCGTTGCCAGACCACGTTGACTACGTCAAATAGGACCTGGATTGAGGCCTGTAAGTTGGTGTTAATCAGCTCTTGTTTATATTCCGGTGAAGCCTCTGGAAAGCACAGGTCAATATTAGCGCGGATAGTACGTACGCGGCCGATATTTGTTTTTGCCAACTGAGCGGTCAACCATTTGGTGCTGGCCTGTTGCCATGATAGTGGCATTCGCGCGAGTACCCAGCTCAGTGCGATCATCAGCCACGATGGCCAGTGTTTGGGTAACAAATAACTAAAGTTAAATTTTTTGGACGACATGCAGGCAGGGCTCGGGCTGGAAGCGATCTTTAGGTAACTCTGCGGTGTTTTTTTAGTAAGAAAGCCCCGGAAGAGTTGGTGAAAGTAAGCGAGTGATTATACCGATTTCTGGAGCGAGGTTTATGGTATAGCGAGAGTTCTGAGCTTTTACGGCTACGTTAAAATCTGATGAATACGATATCTGGTTCACACCATGAAGTGGTGATGCTTCCTTGTTAGACGCAGGCCGGCCCTCTAGACTATTTTTTCGGCAACATGGAAAGTTTGCTGGAGATTTAGGGGGGTAGGCTCAATGCAACATAAACCAGTTAGCTATTTGGCAATTTTATTGGTGGTTTTGTCCACTTCGGGATGCGGAGCTCTAACGCTAGCTTTGTTAGGTGCCGGTGCCGGGGTTGGTATGAGTTACAGCATCGATGGCTACGCGTATAAAACCCTGTTGGTACCTACGCATAAGGCAGAAAAAGCTTCGGTCAGAGCTTTGGCCCATATGGGCATAGATGTCACTGCCAAGAAAACTCATGAGGATGGGACCTTAATGGTATTTGGTCGGGTAGAGAATCGTAATGTGATTATCCGCCTGGAGCCCCTCTCGGAACGCAGCACACAAATTCGTGCGCAGGTGCGTAAGCCCAGTATTATTCTCCACGATAAGGCAACTGCCGTTGCGATTATCGTGGAGACGGAAAAAGTTCTCACGCAGGGCTAAGCGCTTGCCGCTACTTTCCTTCCTCGCTTGTTGCTGATTCTGGAAAACCTTTCCCCAGTTGGGCTTCGTCAGGTTAATGTTTTGCTCGCGCCCGGGCCATTTAAAATGTTGGTCGCTCTCCTGTAATGATTCCTGTGCGGCTTAGCCGCTCGACATTTGAGTGAGCGTAGTTGAGAATAGGCGCCGCTAACTATCATAAATACAAAATGTTGGGGTTAATATGAGTGAGATGATGTATCTGCCACCGATACTCGGTGTGTTTGGGCTTGTTTGCGCGTTTGTGGTTTATCTGCTGATGATGCGCAATCCGGCAGGAGAGGGTAAGGTTCAAAAAATTGGCGATCAGATCCACCTGGGTGCCATGGTGTTTATGCGCCGGGAATACCTGATGCTGGCCATCTTCGCGGGCGCTGTCCTGCTGATTATTCTGATATCGCCATTAGGGTTTAATACCGCGCTGGCCTTTCTGGTGGGTGCGCTGTGTTCAGCCTCAGCGGGCTGGTTGGGCATGATTGCTGCGACGCGAGCTAATGTGCGCACGGCTACAGCCGCCCATAATAAAGGCGCAGCGGCGGCGCTCTCCATAGCTTTTTTTGGCGGCTCAGTGATGGGGCTTTGTGTCGCTTCACTGGGATTATTAGGCCTTGGCTTTCTTTATCTCTATCTCGGCGGTGATCCCCATACTGCGGAAGCCATTCACGGTTTTGGTATGGGGGCATCGGTAGTCGCCTTGTTCTCGCGTGTGGGTGGCGGTATTTTCACCAAGAGTGCGGACGTCGGTGCCGACCTGGTGGGAAAAATCGAAGCGGGTATCCCAGAGGATGATCCGCGCAATCCAGGAGTGATTGCCGATAACGTGGGTGATAACGTCGGTGATGTTGCGGGCATGGGTTCGGATATTTTCGAATCCTACTGTGGGGCTATGATTGCCTCCATTGCTATTGCCGCGATGATGGGATCGGAAGTACGCGCTGCCATGATGTCTCTGCCTTTGTTACTGGCCAGCATTGGTTTACTGGCATCCTTAATAGGCATTGTGGTGATACGGCTGCGTTCAAGTGCGGAACCTGGGCAGGCTTTGCGCAGTGGTACCATCGTTGCACCAGTTTTATTTATAGGCGCGGCGTATTTTCTGATCAAAAACATGGGCATCGATATTGGTGTCTGGTTCGCGGTTTTGAGTGGAGCAGTTGGCGGGATCCTTATTGGTCTAATTACCGAGTATTACACGGGTGGCGCGCCGGTGCGGAAAATCGCCAAATCCGGTGAGACTGGTCCTGCAACGGTGATGATCACCGGACTTGCGGTCGGTATGCAATCGGTGGTGCTGCCGATCTTGTTTATCAGTGCCATTATTTATATTGCCAGTGCACAAGCCGGGCTTTACGGTGTGGGTATTGCTGCGGTGGGAATGTTATCGACCGTCGGTATTACTATGGCGATTGATGCCTATGGGCCGGTAGCAGATAACGCCGGTGGTATTGCAGAAATGGCGGGCATGGGTGCCGAAACTCGGGAAATTACCGATTCTCTCGATGAGCTAGGTAACACCACAGCAGCCATTGGTAAGGGTTTCGCTATCGGTGCAGCAGCGCTGGCGGCGTTAGCGATTATTGCGGCCTTTGTACAGACGGTCTCGGCTAATAATCCCGACTTTAGTCTGGAGTTATCTGATCCCGATGTGCTGGTGGGTTTGTTTATTGGCGGCATGATTCCATTCTTGATCGCTTCGATCACCATGACTGCGGTGGGTGATGCAGCTTTCGATATGATCCATGAGATCCGTCGTCAGTTTCGGGAAATCCCTGGGTTACTGGAAGGCACTGCAGAACCGGATACGGCTCGCTGTGTGGACAGTGCCACAACCGCTGCTTTGAAAAAGATGTTGTTGCCGGGTTTTATTGCGGTAGCGGCACCACCACTGGTGGGTTTCACCCTGGGTGCGCAGAGCCTTGGCGGTATGCTTGGCGGTGGTTTGCTGGGTTGTGTGTTGTTGGCCCTGATGATGGCTAATGCCGGTGGAGCCTGGGATAACGCAAAAAAATACGTCGAAAAAGGCAATCTGGGCGGTAAGGGCTCGGACGTTCATACTGCGGTCGTTGTTGGTGATACGGTGGGTGATCCCTTTAAAGATACCTCAGGCCCATCCATGAATATTCTTATCAATGTGATGGCGATCGTTAGCCTGGTGATTGCGCCGATGCTTTAGTCTTTACATTTTCTTAGGACAAAAAAAGGACTCATAACGAGTTCTTTTTTTTTGTCTGTCAATTCAGCGCATCTTAACAGAGCGTGATGACTTATTACCTCGCATCATGGCTTCTATTGCGGGTGAAATGCCAAAGTAACCCGGTACGCGATGGCTTCTGTTAAATGGTGGGTTTCTACGGCCGCGCTGTTATCCAGGTCGGCAATGGTACGGGCAACTCGTAACAAACGGTGATAGGCCCTGGCGGATAGTCCGAGCCGGTCGATGGCTTTATCTAGTAATTGTTGTTGCTCCGTACTTAAGGGGCACATTACTGTCAGTTGTTTGCCATTCAAAGTGCTATTCAAATTTTGTTGACGCTTTTTTTGAGTAATCCGTGCTTTGCAAACACGGGCCTGTACCCTGGCACTACTTTCTCCGTTTGAGGTGTTCCCGGTCAATTCTGAGCGTGGAATGGAGGGCACCGATACCTGCAAATCAAAACGATCGAGTAAGGGCCCGGATATCTTGCTCTGATAACGATTGATTTGATCCGGTGTACAGCGGCAGCGCTCGCTACCCAGGTAACCACAGGGGCAGGGGTTCATCGCTCCAACCAGTAAAAACCGGGCGGGAAAATCTATGCGCGCCTGCACTCGGGCGATGCTGATCGAGCCCGATTCCATCGGTTCGCGCAAGACTTCTAGCACCTTGCGGGGAAACTCCGGTAGTTCGTCGAGGAAAAGCACCCCTCGATGAGCCAGTGAGATTTCGCCGGGTGTGGGGGTGCTGCCTCCGCCGACCATAGCCGCTGCTGATGCCGTGTGGTGAGGGCTACGGAAGGGACGTTCGTGAAAGTTATCCCGTGCTCCGGAACTCGCAACCGAGTAGACCGCTGCGACTTCGAGTGCTTCGTTTTCATCCAGCGGCGGCAAAATAGCCGACATTCGACTTGCCAACATGGTTTTTCCCGTGCCCGGAGGGCCGGAAAACAATAGGTTGTGGTTACCGGCTGCCGCTATCTCCAGAGCCCGCTTGGCCTGCTGTTGCCCGATAACATCGGAGAGTTGACTAGAATTTATTGGAGTCGCCGGAGGCGTGATGGCTTGTTGGCTTAACTGAGCATTGCCGCGTAAATGAGCACACACGTCTAGCAAGTGCTGTGCACCATAGACTACGGTGTTTTTCGTTAACGCGGCTTCTCTTGCGTTACTCCGGGGCACAATCAGCTGGCGTTCTTGCTCTCCACAGGCGAGCGCGGCGGGCAGTACTCCCGCGATGGGTCTTAGTTCCCCCGATAAGGCTAATTCTCCGAGAAACTCGTAGCTGTCTAGTCGGTCAGAAGGTAGTTGTCCGGAAGCCGCCAGAATTCCCAG